>NVSO02000054.1 GCA_002401305.2 Rhodobiaceae bacterium
AGGGCTCTTATCCAGCGTGCCTCAAACAAATTGTCCGCGGAGCTATACGACGAGACGTTAGAAATTACGGGACGGATATTGGTCCTAGAGCCAGACAATGTGTTGGCTCATCAGCTAAAAATCTCCTGCCTCGCAGACCTAGCCCGCGTTGAAGACGTCAAGTCTGCCCTCGCAGATTTGGAAGGCGCTGTAACCCTAAAAGGCAAGACACTGCAACTTTTGGCAGAAATTTGCCGCAAAGTGGATCTGTTAGATGAAGCAATCGTCTACTTCCAACGCGCCATAGAACTCGACAACACGCTAGATGCATCCTTCAACAACCTTGGAACTTTGCTCAATGGTCAAAATAGACTGGAAGAAGCTAAGCTGGTCCTGACAAAAGGACTCAAGCTTTTCCCAGACCTGGCCATGCTCTATGTCACCATGAGCTCAAACGCAGGCAAACGCGCCGCCTACCAAGAAGCCGTCGATTATGCCCAAAAAGCCATCGAGATGGATCCAGACTATGCCGCACCTTATATTTCAATCGGCTTTGCACTGAACAAGGTGGGGCAACATAAAGAAGCTCTCCTTGTTTTGGAAAGAGCCCTTCAATTGGATCCAACAGATACAAAGGCATTAGTCAATTTAGCTTCCACCTATCATTCGCTCTGCATGCCAGAACACGGAATGAAGGCGTGCCAACGTGCCCTAGAAATCAAGCCGAAGGCAGATGGGGCGTTATGGAACTTGGCTCTAAATTGTTTGGCAGCCGGATACATTGAACAAGGTTGGGACCTTTTTGGGTTTGGTTTTGCAAGCGGCCAACGCCTTCCCTACCGTCCCTTTCCCGGACTTATCTGGGAAGGCGAAGATGTCTCTGACAAAACCTTTTTGGTATGGCGAGAGCAAGGGATCGGCGACGACATGCGGTTTGCCTCAATTTACAACGATTTGAGCAAACGCGTCGAAAAGCTCATCATCGAAACAGACGCACGTCTTGTCACCCTCTATCAACGCTCATTTCCTAAAGCGTTGGTGCGTGCTGAAACAGGCACCTCGACCGGGCGCGGCAACATGAAGGTCGTGGATTTCGATAAGACAGCACCTGCTGGCTTAGCTGCCAGCTACCTGCGCCGCTCCCTTGATATGTTCCCCTCTCAGAACGCTTACCTGGTACCAGACTCCAAGCGCGTGGAAGAATGCCGGGAATGGTTGGAAAGCCTAGGCCCCGGCACACCGTGCGGCCTGTCGTGGCGGTCAGGGAAAGTGGACGAAGGGCGCTCCAACTATTTCACCGATCCAACAGATTGGATCAATCTCATGCGCACAAAGAATTCCATTTGGATCAACCTCCAATACACAGATGTCGATGAAGAACTCGCCGCCCTATATGACAAATATGACCTCACCGTGCACCAAATGCCCGGGCTCGATATGAAGGACGACATGGAGGGGGTGTTTGCTCTCGCGTCTTTGATGAAATTTGTCGTGAGTTCTGGGTCATCTGTTGCCGAAATTGCAAACTCACAAGGCATACGTACTTTCTTTTACGGTCAAGGCCGCCACACCGTACAATTGGGACAACCCCATGTTCCGTGGTCACCAAATGCCAAATATTACCCCATTCAGCCAGGCGTAACGTCGCGAGAGCAAATGGTAAAAACAATCACGGCGGACTTCCAAGCCGAATTTAAAGCCCTCACCGTATAATCAATTTTGGATAATCAATTTTGGCGAACCCGGCACATGAGCCACCCGCTGTAGGAACATTGACCATGAGCAACAAAGCAGCCCTCTTAAAGAGCTCTATTGACAGCGCGATGGCACTTCACCGTCAAGGTGAATACCCAAAGGCCGCCAAGATCTATCAAAAGATACTCAAACAAGATCCCCAAAACCTGCTCGCCCTCAACTTGATGGCCGAGGCAAGTTTGATGCTGGGAAAAACCAGTCAAGCTCTTAAATTGGCGGACCGGGCCCTAAAGCAAAAGCCCGACATGCCCTCTACTTGCCTACTGCGCGCCAATGCGCTGGCACGCATGGGCCAGAAAAAAGCGGCGATTGAAGGCTACAATACCGTACTGGCCCTCCAGCCGGAAAATGCGCCCGCCATGCTCTCACTCGGCGTCGCTCTGCGCGCGGATGGAGAAAACAGCGAAGCCATTGTCACATTTGAAAAGCTCATCGAGCTCAAACCAGATTTCGCCCACGCCCATTTCAATCTTGCGAACGCCTTCAAGGATGAAGGATTGCTCGACGACGCTTTGCTGTCCTATGAGGATACGCTAGCCATTTCACCCGACATGCCTGAGGCATTGACCAACAAGGCAGCCACTCTCCTTAAACTGGACCGGCCAGAAGACGCGCTAGAAAGTGCAGAGCACGCTCTCAAGCTCCAGCCTTCTTATAACGCCCATCTAAATGCCGGAAACGCCTGCCGTAATCTGGCCCGTGTTTCCCAAGCCCACACTCATTATCAAAACGCTCTGGAGCTGGCACCCAAAGATGCCGACATACATGCCCAGATTGGGCTGCTCAACGCGGACCAAGATAAACAAGCCGACGCCATCAAGAGTTTCAACACCGCCCTAACCCTTGCCCGCGGAGACAAGTCGATTGAAGCCAACTTGGCTTTGTCTTTACTCGCCTCCGGAAATCTAAAAGAGGGATGGCAGCACTATGAAGCACGGTTCTTAGGCACTGAGATGCAAGATGCTTATGCCGCCAGCTCAATACAAAGGTGGAACGGCGAGCCCTTAGCAGGACGCAGCCTTCTTATTTGGACTGAACAAGGCATTGGCGACATTCTCCGCTTTGCCACATGCCTTCCCGACCTGATGGCAAATGCTCAAGAACAGCACAGCACAGTCTATCTCAAGACAGAGCCGCGCCTCATTTCAATATTTAAACACGCCTTCCCGGGTGTGCACGTAAGCTCACGGCACACGACCCAGGACGAAGAGCAAGTAGAGCTGCACCTTCCCATCGGCTCCCTGCCACGGCTTCTGCGCCCAACACTCGCAAGTTTTGAAAACAAAGCAGCCTATCTAACCCCTGCCTCAGAGCCTTTGAAGGCCATGGAGGCCTTCGTGAACTCTCTGCCCGGCTCTTGCCGCGTTGGGTTTGCATGGCGCAGTGGCAACATGGCGAGCCACCGCCAGCATCACTATGGAACCCTCTTAGATTGGCAACCACTGTTTGCGCACTCCAATGTCAGCGTGGTCAACCTGCAATACGGCGTCACAGAGCAAGAGCGAGATGATCTGGCACACA
This sequence comes from Rhodobiaceae bacterium, assembly GCA_002401305.2. Classification (GTDB taxonomy): domain Bacteria; phylum Pseudomonadota; class Alphaproteobacteria; order Parvibaculales; family Parvibaculaceae; genus NORP139. The sequence continues at coordinate 3,256 of NVSO02000054.1, forward strand.
CGCTGAAGGTGCCCTTGCATGAACCAGAGGCCATTGACTTAAAAGACGACATGGAAGCGATGGCTGCTCTTACCGCCGCGGTAGATATCGTTATTTCGCCGCGAACCGCTGTAGCAGTCATGGCGGGTGCACTGGGCAAACCAACCTTTACGTACGGTCCTGCCAGCGACCCCATGTGTCTGGGCACACGCCAAATGCCCTGGTTTAGCTCCATGCACTACGAAGCGCGCCAGTCACAGACGCCCATGAACGAAACTGTAAATAAAATTATACAGGCCGCAAAAGACTATTTCTGACTTAACGCTAGCGCGCCCGTTCCATCCACAGGCAGGCAAAGACGCCCCTCTAAGACGGCAACTTCCACCACCCCTGCATTTTTTGCCCGCTTTGATGTGCGAAAAATTACATAAGTCATTGTTTTTACTAATAAAAATAAATGGCACACTCCTTGCTACTATCTAAGCAATGAAACGCCGATCTTTCGGCAAGGAGACGATAATGACCGTAATTCGTGAAAACATCAGAGCTAAGGCAAGGGCATGGAAATCATTTCATCCACAGCCGAGCCGTAAATCTCGTGCTTTCGTTTACGCGACATTAATCATTAATTATGAGTATACGGAGCGTGCCGGAATGATACAGACCGGCCTTAACCCGGAGGGTGGATACCATGGCTGAGGTGGTTCTATCAGGAGCAATGCGCTCCAACTTACTAAGTCTACAAAATACGTCGAAGCTACTGGATCAAACCCAGTCACGTCTTTCGACAGGTCTAAAGATCAATGGAGCGATCGATGATCCAACGGCGTTTTTCACGTCACGGACATTGAGCACGCGCGCCTCTGATCTGAACGAGTTGCTAGACAATATGAACCTAGCAACCCAAACATTGAACACCGCCGACCAAGGTATTCAATCGATCCTAACGCTGGTGGAGACCATGAAGGCCACCGCCAATGAAGCGTTGGACACACCGATTGTCTCCTCTTACGTCGAATCTGACCGTGAAATCATCTCCGCAGGCACAATGTCTGCGACAGCGATGGACTCCGGTTTGCAAACATCCGATGTCATCACCATTGAAGTTACGGGTGTCATCACCTCGATCCAACTGTCCAACATGACGGTAGATGAGCTTGTGAGCTCCATCAGTGCAATTTCTGGTGCAACTGCCGACATCTCTATTGATGGCGCTCTACGCATCGAAGCCGATGACGGGCGTGAACTCATCATTGGAAGCAGCTCCGGCGACATCGCGGCAGATCTGAGCATCGAAGGTTCCTTTGATAACGGCACCAACCACGACAAATATGAATCAGACTACAATGAACTCCGCGTTCAAATTGATGAATTAGCCGGTGATGCGAGCTATAAAGGCGTCAACATCCTTACAGGGGATGACCTGACAGTGAACTTCAACGAAGATCAAACCAGCCAGCTTGTTATTCGCGGCGTTGAACTGACTGTTGGAGGCGACCTTTCTATTGGGGAGATCACAGGCAACGCCTGGGAAAGTGAATCCGCCATCGAACTCGCTATTGCCGAATTGGATTCAGCAAAAGAAACACTCCGCACCCAAGCCTCTACTTTTGGTGGCAACATGAGTGTGGTTGAAGTTCGATCCGACTTTACAGACCAACTTATTGTGAACCTTGAGACCGGTGCTGCAGAATTGACCATCGCCGACCTCAACGAAGAAAGTGCGAACTTGTTGGCCTTGCAGACACGTCAGTCTTTGGCCACGACCGCCCTCTCCATTGCGTCACAAGCAGAACAAAACGTATTGCAACTTTTCTAGTCTCAGCTCGGAAAGTAGTTTCAATTTTGAAAGGCGGAGCATCAGCTCCGCCTTTTTTTGGCTATTTTTCTCATGTTTTTCAATAACATAGACAATTTAATTCAAAAAAGAACGAACCTGTTTACCTGAAATTAAGCTTCACAAGCCCAATGTTCAACCGTGCTCAGGAAGAGCGCGCTAATATAGCTCCTAGAAAAGGAACGACACAAATGTCCGAAATTACCCTTTCATCCGCGGTCCGTGACAATCTGCTTTCATTGCAAAATACTGCAAAATTGATGGCGGACACTCAGTTCAAACTGTCTACTGGTTTGGACGTGAACAGCGCGCTTGATGATCCGAGTGCTTTCTTTACTGCCGCATCTCTTTCTAACCGTGCAGCAGATTTGAACACTCAACTCGACAACATCGACAATGGTACGCGTACATTGCAAGCTGCCGACGAAGGCATCAAAGGCCTGTCAAGCTTGGTCAATCAGTTGAAATCAACTGCAAACTCTGCTTTGAACACAAAGATTGATGAATCCGACGTTACCGGTTCTGTAGATGGTCTTACCGCTGCAAGCACTGCCCTTTCTGAATTGGGTGTTGCCTCAACGACGACTGTCGACATCACTCACGATGGCGTAACAACTTCCGTCAAATTGTCCAACCAAACGGTTGAGGAATTGGCGTCTACAATTGGCAACATCTCTGGCATCACATCTCAAGTGAACAGCGATGGCGCAATCGAAATTGCTGCTGCTGACGGTCGTGAATTGATTGTTGCAGGTGCTGCTGGTACGGCTGCCGGCATCGACGGCACAGTTGAAGGTACAAACCGTGACTCATACGTTAACGACTTTAACGACCTTCTAACTCAAATCGACCAATTGGCAGGCGATGCCACCTACAACGGTGTTAACTTGCTCAACGGTGATGACCTGTCAGTTAACTTCAACGAAGATGGTTCTTCTTCTTTGACAATTTCAGGTGTGACATTTGACGCTGATGGTTTGGGCCTGTCTGAAACCAGTGAATCAGAACTTGAGAGTGATACAAGTCTTGAAGCTCTGATTGATACGCTTGATGGCGCAACAAACACCCTGCGGAGCCAATCATCTACCTTTGGTAACAACTTGGCTGTGGCTGAAAACCGGAATGACTTCACATCCGGCATGATCGCCACACTCGAGGGTGGTGCTGCCGATTTGACATTGGCTGATACCAACGCTGAGGGTGCTAACTTGCTCGCACTTCAAACACGTCAAAGCTTGGGTACAACTTCTTTGTCCTTGGCTAGCCAATCAGACCAATCAGTTCTTCGTCTATTCTAATAGAGCGATGACTTGGCAATTATCGGGCGGAACTTCGGTTCCGCCCTTTCTGCATTTTCCCCCAATCAACGAAGCTCACGCAAACCTCAGAAATCCGCTATATTCAGAACGAATCAATTAGTTTCAGTCACAATTGACTGACGGTCTGCAGAAGCGGAGATCCCTCATGGCACTGAAAGTTGAATTAAAGCCCGGCGAGCGCATTATCCTAGGGGATAGTGTCATCACAAATGATGATCAGCGCACCCGTCTCTTTATTGAGGGCAACGCCC
>NVSO02000055.1 GCA_002401305.2 Rhodobiaceae bacterium
TTAGTTCTCGTGCGCCATTGGCGCGCAACTGGTGTAGAGGACGTTTAAGTGAGCATTGACAACATCAAGACGGCAAGCCCCCAAAGCCAATCAGTCGTGGGCCGGATCAAAGAAATGATCCGCGTGGATCAAGCTGGCGAATATGCAGCGGTACAAATCTACTCCGCCCAACTCGCCGTGTTCAAACACGCCCCCGGCAAAACCCGCATCGCTGCCGATTTAGAACATATGGCAGAGGACGAACAGCGTCACCTCAAACGCTTCAACGAATTAGCCGCAGAGCGCAAAGTACGCCCCACTGCCTTCAATCCCGTTTGGCACGTCGCAAGCTACGCCCTGGGTGCGGCCACCGCCCTCATGGGGGAGAAGGCCGCTCATGCCTGCACCGAAGCTGTAGAAGATGTCATTGAGGGGCACTACAAGCATCAAATCGAAGAGCTAGAGCTTTTAGGCGATCGCGAAAAAGACCTAAAAGACACGATCATTCAATTCAGAGATGAAGAGATCGCCCATAAGGAACACGCCTTAGCCAATGGCGCTAAAGAAGCACCGGGTTATCCAGTGCTGTCCGGGATCATTCGCGCGGGCTGTAGACTAGCCATCCGGGTTGCCGAAAAAGTCTGAGCCCTCTCGGTTCCCCTCTTAAGGTTCAAGAGCACTATCCCAATAGAGATAATCCATCCAGCTATCATGGAGGTAGTTCGGCGGGAAATAGCGGCCATTGCGATGTAATTCATGCATCGTCGGCTGATAGGGTTTTTGCATCGGAACCATCCCGATTTTATCCGGCATGTGATTGGCTTTGCGCAAATTACACGGACTGCACGCTGCAACCACGTTCCTCCACGTCGTCATGCCCCCCTTGGAGCGCGGCACCACATGGTCAAACGTCAGGTCCAATTGGTCGCCGCAATATTGGCAACTAAACCGGTCCCACAAAAACAGATTGAACCGCGTGAAAGCAGGGTATTGCGGTGGCTTAACGTAAGATTTGAGCGAGACCACGCTGGGCAGTGCCATCGAAAAGCTCGGAGATCGGACCGACGTTTCATAATTTGAAACGATGTTGACCCGCTCAAGAAACACAGCCTTTATCGCATCCTGCCAAGACCATAGAGAAAGGGGATAATAGCTTAAAGGCCGAAAATCCGCATTCAAAACGAGCGCAGGACAAGCCTCAGGTGCGCGACGAGCCGCGCCCAATTTGGTACTCATGGCAGCACCCAAAGAAGATCCAAATGAGGGTACTAAAGAAGTTCCGTCAGCAAAAGCCACGCCACATCTCCCGTTCAATCGTCTGTTCTTATGACCCTACTATATCTTCTGCGACAGCCATGTGAAGCCCCCCTAATTGGGTGCACATCTAGACAAAACCCGAAGGCTCCCCACATAATTCTCGCCCTTAACCCGGCGATAGCCCATTATGGACGGCGCAAAGATGATAAAATGGCGGCTCAGCACTTCATGGCAGACAAATCTTCCCCTCCCTCGTCAGACACGCCACTGTTCCGTTTTGCGCCCTCACCCAATGGTTGGCTCCATTTAGGCCACGCATTTTCAGCATTGACCGCGTTCGAACGGGCCCGCGCTGCCCATGGCCGTTTCATCTTGCGCATGGAAGACATCGACATCGGGCGAACACGGCCTGAATATGTGGACGGCATATACCAAGACCTAGAGTGGATTGGCCTCAGTTGGGAAGAGCCCGTGCGCCGCCAATCAGAATGCTTCCCCGCCTATGAAGAAGCCCTCCAGCGCTTGCGGCAAATGGACCTGCTCTACCCTTGTTTTGCCACCCGCAAAGAAATCATCGATACAATCACTCAGGGCGGCATTCCCCTAGACCGCTGGCCTCGCGACCCAGACGGGGGCCTCGTCTATCCCGGTATCTACAAAGGCATTACCGAGCCAGAGCGCTCAAGCCTTATGTGGGAGGGGCGTACCTTTGCGTGGCGCCTCGATATGCCCAAAGCCAAAGCCCTGGCTGAAGAAAAGAACGGCGGTCCGATATCTTTCCAAGAATCCGGGCCGCAGAACCTCCCCACGCCAAACTCCAGCAATCACACCACCTGCCCCATCGCCCCCGAGCGGTTCGGTGATGTCATTTTGGCGCGCAAAGACGTGCCCACGTCCTATCATCTTGCCGTTACAATTGACGATGCCGATCAAGGCGTCACAGATGTCGTGCGCGGCCAAGACCTGTTTGCAGCAACCGATATCCACCGCCTGCTGCAAGTCTTGCTCGACCTTCCCGCCCCGCGCTATCACCACCACCGCCTCATCCGCGATGACACGGGCCGCCGATTAGCCAAAAGTGCCCGCGACCAAGGCATCCGCGAATTGCGCCAGAAAGGCCTAAGTGCCGCGGACCTCCGAAACATGATCGGCTTCTAACCCCCATCTCGGCACGATACCTGCGTTGCTTTCCTCATAGATGATGGAAACCGATTAATCGACGGCATATATGGCTCATTTTACGCCAGCATGTGCCGTTTTGGCACGTATTGAGGCGACACTGGATGACCCAGACCGACCCGACCCAGAGCACCAATCATGCGTTCCCGGCCACACCGGCCATACCGGGACGTATCAATTGGATTGACGCCACCAAGGGCCTCACCATCATGATGGTGGTGACGATGCATATTTCGCTGGGCACCCAAGCCATGCTGGGTGGCAGTGATATGTGGCTGGTCGATTTCACAAATTTTGTGCGCCCGTTCCGCGTGCCATTGTTCTTCATCATTGCAGGTCTCTTTGCAGCCAAAGCCCTTCAAGCGAACTGGCGCAAATTCCTCGACACAAAAATCCTGCATTTCGCTTATTTCTATTTTCTGTGGGCCGTCCTGCAATTGGGCATCAAACTCGCCCTTCCCGGCGAAGGCAATCACAACCTCGGCCTTGCTGATTTTTGGTTATTGCCCTTTGAGCCCTTCGCCACCTTGTGGTTTATCTATGCGCTCGCCCTCTTTTTCCTGATGGCCCGCCTCACCCGTGCGGTGCCACCCGCCGTCATGCTTGTCTTTGCAGGCGCACTCTATGCGGCCGACATTCACACGGGGTGGACCGCTGTTGATGAGTTTTCGGGACGCTTCATCTTCTTTTTAGCTGGCTTACACGCCAGCCGCTTCGTGTTGGATTTTGCCAATTGGACAAGCATCCACAAAGTCGCTGCCCTAAGCATCACATCGCTCGGGCTCACCGCCGTCTTTGTCTTACAAAACAACGTCGTGCTGGAACCCAGATTTGATCAA
>NVSO02000056.1 GCA_002401305.2 Rhodobiaceae bacterium
ATTGTTGAGGTTTTCCTCGACCGCATCGAAAATGCCATGGGCGAAGCTGTTCTCAGCCGTGAAAAAGCGCGCCGTGAAGAAGCATGGGTTCGTTTGGAAACATCTTACGAAGCTGAAGCACGTGTTGATGGTCGTATCTTTGGCCGTGTTAAAGGTGGCTTCACTGTTGACTTGGACGGCGCTGTTGCGTTCTTGCCTGGTTCACAAGTTGATATCCGCCCGGTTCGTGACATCACACCTTTGATGAACATTCCACAGCCATTCCAAATTTTGAAAATGGACAAGCGCCGGGGCAACATTGTTGTTTCACGTCGCGCAGTTCTGGAAGAGACACGCGCCGAACAGCGTCAAGAGCTCATCCAAAACTTGGAAGAAGGCAACATCCGCGAAGGTGTGGTCAAGAACATCACCGATTACGGTGCTTTCGTGGATCTTGGGGGCGTCGACGGTCTGTTGCACGTTACCGACATCTCCTGGCGCCGGGTCAACGATCCACGCGATGTATTGACCATTGGCGAAACCGTCAAAGTTCAAGTCATCAAAGTGAATCCTGAGACACAGCGCATTTCCTTGGGCATGAAACAGCTTGAGACCGATCCTTGGGACGGTGTTGCTGCGAAATACCCACTGGAAGCACGCCTCACAGGCCGTGTAACCAACATCACTGATTACGGCGCTTTCGTTGAGCTGGAACCAGGTGTTGAAGGTCTTGTTCACGTTTCAGAAATGAGCTGGACTAAGAAAAACGTACACCCAGGCAAAATCGTTTCTACGAGCCAAGAAGTTCAAGTTATGGTTCTGGAAGTTGACCCTGTTAAGCGTCGTATCTCTCTCGGCCTGAAACAGTGCATGGACAACCCATGGGAAGCTTTCTCTGGTCAGTTCCCAATCGGCACACATGTCGAAGGCGAAATCAAAAACATCACCGAATTCGGTCTGTTTGTTGGTCTCGAAGGCGACGTCGATGGCATGGTTCACTTGTCAGACCTCGACTGGAACCGTCCTGGCGAAGAAGCGATCCAAGAGTTCCAAAAAGGTCAAGTTGTTAAAGCTATCGTGCTCGACGTTGATACAGACAAAGAACGTATCTCCTTGGGTATCAAACAGCTCGACGGCGATCCTTTCGAATCTTTGGGTGCGATCAAGAAGGGTGAAACCATCTCTTGCACAGTCACTGAAGTTCAAGAAAATGGCATCGAAGTTAATGTTGGCGAAGAAAACGTCACCGCCTTCATCCGTCGTTCTGACCTCAGCCGTGACCGTAGCGAGCAGCGCCCAGAGCGTTTCGCTGTAGGCACGAAAGTGGATGCACGGGTCACCAATATTGACACCAAAGCACGTCGTATTTCCCTCTCCATCAAGGCGTTGGAAATCCATGAAGAGAAAGAGGCCGTTGCACAATACGGTTCTTCCACTTCAGGCGCGTCCCTTGGCGATATTCTCGGCGCTGCCTTGAATAAAGTTAAAGACGACGACTAATCAAAATTACAGGTAAACGACCTATTTGATGATTTGCATCTAGGATTAGTTTACCGGTTCTGATTAAGATGGGGCTCCAGTTTTGGGGCCCCATTTTTTATGCCCCCTTATCCTCTTAGCGCCGTTCGTTTTTAAGCGCCTACTTTTCTGTGGAGTCCGAGATGAGCCTTGATACAGATGCATTAATCGACCGACGTCGCCTTAAACGACGCCTCACGATGTGGCGCCTTATTGCCATCGTCGCTGTTGTTGGTGCGGCTGTTTTGCTGGCCCCTTCCACAGGCTTTGACGCCCGAGGGGATCACGTCGCACGCATCCATATTGACGGGGTCATTATGGATGATGCAGACCGTCTGGCTCTCATCACTGAGGCGGGCGAAAGCTCCAATGTGAAAGCAATTTTGCTGTCTATCAATAGTCCGGGCGGCGGCACAACGGCGTCTGAAGCACTTTATGAGACCATTCGCAAAGCCGCCAAGAACAAGCCCATTGTTGCGGTACTCGGCACGGTGGCGGCATCTGGTGGATATGTTGCGGCTTTTTCTGCGGACCACATTGTGGCGCGAGGCAATACATTGACCGGCTCCATTGGGGTGCTGTTTCAATGGACACAACTTGAAGGCCTGTTGGATAAATTGGGTGTCAAAATGCAGGATGTAAAGTCCAGCCCACTCAAAGCAGAGCCGGATGGCTTTGGTCCGACCCCCAAGGCTGCGATCAAAGTGTTGCAAGACTTGATCGACAGTTCCTACGATTGGTTTATTGGGCTGGTGATGGAGCGGCGCGGATTTGATGACGCAACAGCGCGCAAAATAGGCGACGGGCGGATCTATACCGGCTTCCAAGCCAAAGAGCTTGGATTGGTTGATGAGATTGGCGGCGAGGAAGTCGCTTTGGCGTGGTTGGCGCGCGAACACGACATTGATGCTGAAATTTCAGTGGAAGATTGGGAGGTCGTCAGAGAGACACCCTTCTTTGCGCAGGCCGCTTCAGCGATGATTGAGGCTAGTTTTGGTTCGTTCTGGGACGCAGGGCAAAAAACTCTGCAATTAAAGGGACTTACGCTTGACGGGCTCGTGAGTGTTTGGCACCCTAATGGCTAGTATTGTCGGCCAGATAATAGCGAATAATTAGGTTGGCTTTTACCCTCACTGTTTTGAGGGCGAAGATGTGGTGAACAGGGGAGCCGAATATGATCAAGTCAGAGCTGGTTGCAAAGCTCGCACAAGCTAATCCACATCTCTATCAACGAGATGTGGAGCGGATTGTCAGCACCATATTTGATGAAATTTGCACAGCTTTAGCTCGGGGTGACCGGGTCGAGCTGCGCGGCTTTGGCGCTTTCTCCGTAAAGAATCGCCCTGCACGCGTGGGGCGCAACCCTCGCACGGGCCAACCGGTTGAAGTGGCGGAGAAGTTTGTCCCGTTTTTCAAAACCGGCAAGGAGCTGCGTGAGCGGCTGAATGCTGAACCAACCTCAAGTTCAGACGACGCGGGCACACCGACAACACCGACGCAGGCGGGATCTCCCTCTGGCATCGGTGGGTCTGGCGTTTAAGTTTTAGCGAAAGGGGTGCGCCTCGTGAAATTACTCTCTTGGCTCATTACTTTGCCCCTCGCCTTGGTGACTGTGTTTTTGGCAATTGCCAATCGCCACCGGGTGTCGCTCAACCTTGACCCGTTCAATCAAGAAAACCCCGCATTAGCGCTGGAAATGCCGCTGATTTTTGTGATTTTGGCGTCGATCTTTTTGGGCCTGATTGTGGGCGCTGGTGCTGTTTGGGTGAGCCAAGGCCGCCACCGGAAAACGGCGCGGCAAGGCAAGTCTGAACTGGCGGCTTTACGGGAAACGCCTGGACGTGAAACCTCTGGGCGCACTGAGTCAGAGGCGATTGCACTGCCTGCGGTTGTTGAGTAGCGACACTGTTTTTCTTCATTTTGAGACTGTGCGGTCCTTTCGGTGGAGAGGGCTGGGGATTTCTGATGGGATCTCACTTGGGGAGAGATGGATTGCCGGAACAAGCCCGGCAATGACGCTGGGGGGTGCCCTGAAATCGTAGTTTATCGCACTGGGTCACGGAACCTTTCCATTCGGCCGCAAAGCTTGCTATACCAGCGCCAGAATTGTGCCCTGCCAAATCCTTGAAGGGCGCCTACTTGGTTGGGAGCGCCGTCATGTCCTTTCAAAATCCAATTTTTGTTGCCCTCGACACGCCCGACCCTGCTGTTGCGGCGGCCAGTGGTGCCAAAATCGCGCCTCATGTGGGCGGGCTGAAGCTGGGGTTGGAGTTCTTTTACGCCGCCGGGCCGCAAGGCTATGCTCAAGTGGCTGCCACAGGCGCGCCGATCTTTTTGGATCTCAAATTGCACGACATTCCCAATACTGTTGCAGGCGGCATCCGCTCTTGCTTGCCGCTCAAACCTGCCATCATCAATGTGCACACGGCCGGGGGCATAACGATGATGCGTGCGGCAGCTGATGCTGCAAGCGAAGCGGGCGACGCACGGCCTA
>NVSO02000057.1 GCA_002401305.2 Rhodobiaceae bacterium
AGCTCTTAAGAAAAAAATGCAGCGCGAAGGTATCTTCCGCGAAATGAAACTGCGTGGCCACTACGAAAAGCCATCAGAAAAAAGAGCACGCGAAAAAGCTGAAGCTGTTCGCCGTGCGCGCAAATTGGCACGTAAGCGCCTACAGCGTGAAGGCCTTCTCCCAGGCGCTAAGTAAGCCAGGTTGAGACGACAAAAAGTTTGTCACTTGAAATGCCTCTGAGTCTGACTCAGAGGCATTTCGCGTTTGTCGGTACATAACTCGATACCTGCATTATCTCAGAGGCTTCGACAGCAAGACCTCGAAGGGCGCAAACCCATTCAGCTCATAAAACCGGTGCGCAATCGCATTGCCTGAAAGGGCAAACAACCGAATGTCGGTGAGCCCCAGCCCCTGAAAATGCGCCTCCGCAGCGTCCATAAGCTTCTGGCCAGCCCCCAGACCACGTGTCGCCTCACTCACATAGAAGTCCGCGACATAGCCGTAGCGTCGCTTAGGAATGGGCACTAGCTCCCCAAACTCCTCATCCACCCAGCCCGCCAAAAAGCCCACAGGCTGCCCGTCATGCACCGCCATCAGCATCAGACCCTCATGGGCGGAGATATGGGCGTTGAGCACATCAATATGAGCTTGAGCCATTTCCACGCCCGGTGTGCGATGCGGGTCCAGCGTGCGCTCATGCTCTTGCAGCGCGACCATAAATTCAAACACCGCTGCGGCATCTTCCTCATGATAAGGACGTATATCGATATCAGACCTCATATCATTCCTCCTGTAGAATCAGAAAAGGCGGCGCCCAAGAGCACCGCCTTCTCAAAAACTTATACCAGAGCGACTAGAGCGCTTTGACAATATCTTCAACCATCTTCTTGGCATCCGAGAACAACATCATTGTATTGTCGCGGAAGAAGAGTTCATTTTCCACGCCAGCATAACCAGAGCTCATACCACGCTTAATGAAGAGAACGGTTTTAGCGTTTTCCACATCAAGAATAGGCATGCCGTAAATGGCACTAGTGGGGTCTGTTTTCGCAGCTGGATTGGTCACATCATTCGCGCCAATCACAAAAGCAACATCTGCCTGTGAGAACTGGGAGTTAATATCTTCCAACTCAAACACTTCGTCGTAAGGCACATTTGCTTCAGCCAAAAGAACGTTCATGTGACCCGGCATCCGACCCGCAACAGGGTGAACCGCGTAAGACACTTTCACGCCTTCTTTCTTCAACTCATCAGCCATTTCGCGCAACGTATGCTGAGCTTGCGCAACCGCCATACCGTAACCCGGTACGATGATCACAGAACCCGCATTCTTCAAAATGAAGGCCGCGTCATCCGCAGAGCCACGCTTCACAGGACGCGTTTCCGTTGCCCCGCCAGCACCACCTGCCGCTGGATCTGAGCCAAAACCGCCCAAGATCACACTGAAGAACGACCGGTTCATCGCCGAGCACATGATGTAGGAAAGGATCGCGCCAGAAGAGCCAACCAGTGCCCCTGTAATGATCAATGCCATATTGCCAAGCGTAAAGCCGATGCCCGCTGCAGCCCAACCGGAGTAGGAGTTCAGCATAGACACGACAACTGGCATATCTGCACCACCAATTGGAATGATGATGAGGAAGCCCAGAACGAAGGAAAGCACAGTGACAGCACCAAACATCTCAATCGTCTGATAAGAGCTGTCTATGCAAATCAGCGTAATGCCGCCAAGAATCGCAGCAGCCAATGCAATGTTAATCACGTGGCGACCCGGTAGCATGATCGGAGCACCCGACATGTTGCCGTTCAATTTCGCAAACGCAATCACAGAACCAGAGAACGTGATCGCGCCAATGGCAACACCGATCGACATTTCGATAATGGATACGCTGCCAATTTCGCCCAACGTGCCGACACCAAATGCTTCAGGTGAAAGATACGCGGCCCACGCCACCATCACAGCGGCCATACCCACGAGGGAGTGGAAAGCTGCAACAAGCTGAGGCATCGACGTCATGGAAATGCGGCGCGCAATAACAGCACCGAAAACACCACCAATTGCGATACCGGCAACGATCATCCCAACAGTCAAAGTATCAGAAGACTGCACAAGGCTAAGCGTCGTGATGATGGCAATCGCCATCCCCACCATACCGTAGGTATTCCCTTTGCGAGAGGTGTCCGGGGAAGACAGACCGCGAAGTGCCAAGATGAAAAGAACACCGGAGGTGAGATAGAGTAGTCCAACAATATTTGCAGACATATACGCCTCCTATTTCTTTTTCTTATACATGGCAAGCATGCGTTGGGTTACGAGAAAGCCGCCAAAAATATTGACAGAAGCCAGCACAATGCCGCCAAAGCCAAGCCATTTGGACCAGCCGGCTGCAGAGTTCAAGTCAATGACTTCAACGCCAACAGCTGTAATGGCCCCAACGATAATAACGGAAGAAACCGCGTTCGTTACAGACATCAACGGCGTATGCAGAGCAGCTGTTACAGACCAAACAACGTAGTAACCGACGAAAATCGCCATCACAAACACGCTGCCTAGAAAGATAATTGGATCAATATCGCCCATTACTTAGCCTCCGTCAGAGCCGGGTGAACCACTGCACCATCTTTGGTGAGCAATGTTCCGGTGATGACTTCATCTTCCCAATCAATGGCGAGCACACCCTTTTCGGTGTCCACCAAAGGCTGGATGAAGTTGAAAAGATTGCGGGAATAAAGCGCTGAAGCGTTGACTGACAAACGACCAGCAACGTTCTTGTGACCCAGAATGGTCACGCCGTATTTTTCCACCACTTCGCCTGCAACAGAAAGCGGACAGTTGCCGCCCTGCTCCACAGCCAAGTCAACAATCACAGAGCCAGACTTCATGCTTTTGACCATCTCTTCGGTCACCAGCACGGGAGCTGCCCGGCCAGGGATCAAAGCAGTCGTAATAACGATGTCTTGCTTCTTAATGTGCTCTGAAACAAGCTCTGCCTGACGGCGCTTGTAATCTTCGCTCATTTCTTTGGCATAACCAGCTGCGGTTTCGCCGTCACCATCTTCGTCATCTTCAACCATGACGAAGGTGCCGCCCAAACTTTCGATTTGTTCAGCTGCTGCCCGGCGCACATCTGTCGCTGACACAATGGCGCCCAAACGTTTAGCGGTCGCAATGGCTTGCAAGCCAGCAACACCGGCACCAAACACGAAGACCCGTGCTGGAGCAACTGTGCCCGCTGCCGTCATCATCATGGGCATGGCGCGTGTAAACGTCGCCGCTGCATCGATGACAGCTTTATAACCGGCCAAGTTGGACTGTGAAGACAACACATCCATAGACTGTGCCCGCGTAATCCGAGGCATGAACTCCATGGAGAACGTATTGACGCCAGCTTTTGCAAGCTTAGCAATCCGTTCTTTTTCCCCATGCGGGTTCATGATCGCCGCAAGCATCGCGCCTTTTTTGATCAAACCGATTTCATCATCTTCAGGACGACGAACTTTAAAAATAACATCTGCATCTGCATAAGTTTCAGCAGCAGTGGCAGCAATGCTTGCCCCTGCTTCTGCATACTCAGCATCTGAGACATGACTAAGCGCACCCGCACCTGTTTCAACAACAACGTTAAAACCTAGGCCGGTGAGCTTTTTGACGGTATCTGAAGACGCTGCAACGCGCGTCTCTCCATCGAACCGTTCTTTTGGGATTGCGAGTTTCATAGTCTGGCGCCTACCCTTTCTGGCGCATGGCACGTCTCGGCTACCCGAGGGTCCATGGACCGATTGCACGAACAGGGACTTACCTGCAGTTTCAAATTACTGTGAACATTGACCCTAGTAGAACTAGGAGCTGATGTACGCGCCACGCCAGACTTGGCCTACCCTTGAGGATAGAAGTTTGGCGAGGCTAGATCGTTAGATGGGCCTACCAAAGGCAGAGCAACCTACCCAACAACCCGTGTCGATCTCATCAGCTGGTGCATCGTTGCTAACCTTAAGCGGCGCCATTGCCTCTCAAGATAAATCCGTAGCGTAAACCAAAGTTACGCTGCCACTTCTGAGGGGAGCTGACGCTCCCCCAAAAGCCAAAACTACTTAAACGAGGAAGAGAGCCATCCCGGCTACAATCACAATACAAGCAATCGTGCCGTATTTTGTGAACTTGTAGAAGCCGTCGAAAGTGCTCAAATGCGCATCCGCATCCATTTCTTTGCCCCAAGTGGACTGGTCATCAAATCCTGACATATCTTCGCCTTCTGCTTATAGGTTTTCTGCGCCGGACTATACCAGACAGCCTTGCTGCGGCAAGCGCCCTAACGTCATGTTCCTCAAATGTACGTCCGAATGTACAAATTTGATCAGATTCCCCAAGTTGTGCCGACAAAGCAGGCTCAATGCCTATTTTTCACACACCAATTTTGCAGCCCCCAGCACACCCAAAGAAACCTGAGGAAAGCACTAGGTTTTATCTCATTTTAAACCCGACGCGTCGGGTCTGAATGCTCCCAATCAGCCAAAAGAGCCCGCAAAGCACTTACAAATGCCAATGGCTGGTCCAGCATGACATGGTGGCGCGCTTGCGGAATTTCGACGATTGGAGCCGCCTTCCCAAGCAATTCGAACATGTAGGTTCCAATATCCTCAGGCAAAAGCACTGAATATTCCCCGCGGAAGACAGCGATTCGGCACTTACTCGCCCGTAATCGCTCAGAGGGGTCGCCAATCGTGAAGCGGCGCCAAATGCTCGGGTCAAATTTCCACGTATAGCCGCCAGGAATTTCCTTCAGCGACATCTTCGCAATGTAATCGAGGATAAATTGGTTTTCACAAGGCTGGGGAGGCGCCAACCGGAACCGCTCGCGCGCCTGCTCAAATGTCGAATAAATCCGGTGCGGTCGCCCCCGTCGGCTAGGAGGGGAATGCTGACGGTCTGGAGGGTTTACCGGACTATCCACAATGATCGTCCCCGCCAACCGCTCCCCATAAAGCGCACCGGCCAAAATCGTCGCAAACCCACCAAAGGAATGACCCACAATGATCGGCGCTTCTTCATTATCAAAAAAGCCGGCG
>NVSO02000058.1 GCA_002401305.2 Rhodobiaceae bacterium
GGTGCTCGCAATGCCTTTAGGCATCGCAACGCCCAAATGGGTAAACGCTTGCGGCGTCAAAATACGCCCGCGCGGTGTGCGGTTCACAAACCCCTGCTGAATAAGGTAGGGCTCAATAATCTCTTCAATGGCATCGCGCGGCTCAGACAAAGAGGCTGCAATCGTCTCAATGCCAACCGGCCCACCGCCAAAATTCACCGCCACACAGCGCAAATAGCGATGATCAAGCGCATCGAGACCACGCTTATCCACCTCTAACCGAGAAAGCGCGCGGTCTGCCGTCTCAAAGGAAATTTCAAGGTCGCCGTCCACCGCCGCAAAGTCACGAACACGGCGGAGCAAACGCCCTGCCACACGCGGTGTGCCGCGCGCCCGGCGTGCAATTTCGCGCGCGCCCTCATCACTAATGCCAATGCCCAGCACAGACGCGCCGCGTCGAACAATGGAAAGCAGCTCGTCTTCCTCGTAAAAATTCAACCGCACAGGAATGCCAAATCGATCCCGCAAAGGAGTTGTGAGCAATCCTGTGCGCGTCGTCGCCCCGACCAACGTAAACGGTGCCAAATCAATTTTGACAGAGCGCGCCGCAGGGCCCTCACCGATGATCAAGTCCAGCTCAAAATCTTCCATAGCCGGATAAAGAATTTCCTCAACCGCGGGAGCAAGCCTGTGGATCTCATCGATAAACAACACATCATGTTCTTCTAGATTAGTAAGCAGCGCAGCAAGGTCACCGGCCTTGGCAATCACAGGCCCCGACGTCGCTTTGAAACCAACATTAAGTTCACGCGCCATAATTTGAGCAAGCGTCGTCTTGCCAAGCCCTGGCGGGCCGGCAAAAAGAACATGGTCCAGCGCTTCATTGCGTTGTTTGGCGGCCTTAATAAAGACCTCAAGATTGGCGCGCACTTGCGCTTGGCCCACAAATTCAGAAAGCCGCTGTGGCCGAAAATGAGTTTCCCCGTCCTGCCCATCCTTCAAGGCATCGATCAACCGGTCGCTCATCGTGCCAACTCCTTAAGCCCACGTCGGATCAACATTTCCGCCGTCGCCCCTTCATCAGATACAGCCGCCGCCGCGCCAATCGCTTGACGGGCATGTGCATCGGGATAACCCAAATTCACCAAGGCCGAAATAGCGTCTTCCGCCGGTCCACTGCTTAGCGTAATCGCAGACCCATTCCCAGAGCCCTCAGGCAATGTACCAACCTGCAAGCTGAGTGCGCTCGACGGCACTTTGTCTTTAAGCTCACTCACAATACGCGCCGCAAGCTTAGGGCCCACACCAGAGGTTTGCGCCACAGCCTTTTTATCTTGGGTATTGATCGCACTGGTCAACCCAACAATGCCGAGCGTTCCCAGCACCGCGAGTGCCACCCGTGCACCAACCCCTTGCACGCTTTGCAGAATTTTAAACCAATCGCGCTCGGCGACATCCAAAAAACCGAACAGCCGAAATTGGTCTTCGCGCACATATGTTTCGATCAACAAAGCAGCTGGGTCACCGGGCCCGCCCAGGCCGCGCAACGTGGTGGAAGAACAGGAGACCAAATAGCCCACACCACCCACATCAAGGATCATCCACCCCTCGCCGATTTCATCAACAATACCTTTTAGTTTGCCGATCATCGTCGAGCACTCCCTACTGTCCGTCTTTGGCCCGCGCCACGTTGAGAAGAAGATTTCTTCGCCCCGTCAGCCGCCTCTATCTTTGCCAGTGCCGCCTCAATCCGCCCAGAACTCCCGCGCATATGAGCGTGACAAATCGCTGTCGCCAACGCATCGGCCGAATGTTCACTATCAATCTCGCAACGGGGAAGCAGAATTTCCACCATCATCCGGATCTGCGCTTTACCCGCGTGCCCTGCACCCACGACTGATTTTTTGATTTTGTTGGGCGCATATTCCGCCACCGGAATGCCCGCGCGCGCCGGCACTAAAAGCGCAATGCCGCGTGCTTGGCCCAGCTTCAAAGCCGCCACCGCATCCCGCGCCATAAAAGCTGTTTCAACGGCGGCTTCATGTGGCAGAAACTGCTCCATCACTTTCACCAGCCCGGTTTCCAACATCACCAGTCGTTCCGCCAAACTCAACGAGCCATCTGACTTCACAGTACCATTGCCCAAATGGGTCAATTTAGCGCCGGTCATTTCAACCACGCCCCACCCAGTGGAGCGCAGGCCGGGGTCTATCCCCAAAAGTTTGAGTGCACCGCTCATCAGATATCAGATCGTCCCTAAAGTCCTGACGCAGCCTGCGTCGAATCTTTGAAATCTCACTATACCTAACTTGGCCCAACATGAAACAAAACAGAAACAAAAACCCTCCCGCCGGTTCCTAGAGAGGTCCAACGGGAGGGTTTGAAATCATCAAAATGGCTTTAAGGGAGGTTAGCCCTCCAGTTTCGCCAGCTCTTCTTCAGAGATATCAAAGTTTGCGTAGACGGTTTGCACATCATCGCAATCTTCAAGCGCATCCATCAGTTTAACGATCGTACCGACCTTAGCGCCCACAACTTCGATCAAGTTTTGCGGCTTCCAAATCATTTGAGCAGACTGCGGCTCTCCAAATTTATCTTCCAAAGCCCGCGCAACCTCGTGCAAAGCACCCACTTCGCAAATCAACTCATGCCCGTCATCATCCGAGATGCAGTCATCCGCGCCTGCATCAATCGCAGCTTCCAGCATCGTGTCTGCATCCGCAGCATCTGGTCCAAATTTGATCGAGCCAACATGGTCAAACATGAAAGAAACCGCACCGGTCTCGCCCAAATTCCCACCATTTTTGGTGAAAATCGCACGTATATCGCTCGCTGAACGGTTTTTATTATCGGTAAGGGCTTCAACAATAACGCCGGTACCTGCCGGACCAAAGCCCTCATAGCGGATTTCAAAAAAGTCCTCACCGCCCTGGTCCGTCGCGCGTTTAATCGCTCGGTCGATATTATCCTTCGGCATGGACTGGGATTTGGCGGCCTGAATAGCAGCCCGCAAACGGGGGTTGTGATCAGGGTCAGGCATGCCCAACTTGGCTGCAACCATCACCTCTTTAGCAAGCTTGGCAAAAATTTTGCCGCGCTTTTTATCCTGCGCGCCTTTTCTGTGCTGGATGTTACTAAATTTGGAATGGCCTGCCATAAATCCTCCGACATTTAATAGGCGGTGCAATCAATCCAAGACCCGGAGCGGCACCTTCATTAGATAATGTATTGAGTTCTTATACGAATGCTCACGGGGAAAATCCATACAGGAATTGACTTTACCCTATTTCAGCGACCCCTAAGCCAAAAAAGAAATACACCCCTAAGTTGTATTAACTATTTGGTAACCTATCTAAGGTTTAGTTGGACTTAGAGAGCAACCTATGGGAGCTTTCTCATGCCGAAGCAACTTAGAGAAGAGTTGATTCGACAGGCCATCAACCTGCTCTTCCGACGAGCCCTACTTCACCCGGTAGGCCTCAATCCTTCGCTTGGCGAAGGTCGGACACCCAAGACAGGTTGGCGGATCCAAGGGCTCTGGTGGCTTCCCGCCCCACTCCATCTGTCAGGGCCCGACAAACGCTGTTAACACCCCAGCAGCGTTCCAGCACTCCGTCTCCTCACGAACGCCTCATGAGGGAGACGGAGCATTGGAGAAAAAATAAACCTATCAGTTTATCAAGAAGGCTTCAGAGAATTCTAAGCTGTGCCTGATTTTGAAGCTTTTGCTGGCGTAGCGCTTTTAAGCCGCCCACCCCGGCGGAACGGCTCAATGCTTGTGGCCAGGCCCGTGACAGGATCGGTTTCCACCAAAACACCACATAGTGTGGCAGGCCCCAATGCGGGGGAAAAACGCCCGCTAGAAATTTTCGTCTGGAACCGATTAACCGGCTCATTCTTGTCCATGCCGATGACCGAATCATAATCTCCGCACATGCCCGCATCTGTTTGGTAGGCCGTGCCATCATTGAAAATCTGAGCATCAGCGGTTGGCACATGGCTGTGCGTTCCGACAACCAAACTTGCCCGTCCATCACAAAAGTGGCCCATCGCCATTTTCTCAGACGTCGCTTCCGCGTGGAAATCCACCAACACAAAATCAGCGATGTCGCCGAGCGGCGTTTCATCCAGTGCTTCACCCACTGAAGCAAAAGGGCAATCCAGCGCATCCATAAAGACGCGGCCCATGGCATTGATCACCAACACCTGCTGGCCTTTTTCAGTTTGATAAAGACAACTCCCTCGGCCTGGCGTGCCTTGAGGGAAATTGCGGGGGCGAATGAGGCGGCTTTCTTGATCCACATGAATCATGGCTTCGCGTTGATCCCACGCATGATTGCCCAATGTGATCACATCCACACCGCAATCATAAAGCTCTTCGCAAATCGCCTTGGTAATCCCAAACCCACCTGCTGCGTTTTCACCGTTCACGACAACAAAGTCCAAATCCAGTTCCGTACGCAGCCGGGGCATTTGATCAACAATAGCCTCGCGCGCAGAACGCCCAACAATGTCGCCTAAAAACAAAACACGCATAACCTAAAATCCTTAAAAGCGGGCCTCAAAAGCAAGTCACACCCTGCTCTGTAACCATCCAATCCAGTTGCTGGTCGTGCGCGCCGCGCGGCACCTCCTCCAACAACTGACATTCATATCCCAAGCCAATAGCGACCACGTCGCCTGCTTGCCGTAATTTCTCCAGCGTCCGGTCATAAAAACCACCGCCATATCCTAACCGATAGCCCTCGGTGTCCACACCGAGCAGAGGCACCAGCACTACATCAGGTATAAATTGCGCAGCCCCGGCTTTGGGCACCCGTGTGCCAAAGGGTCCTGCCGCACTAGCCTCCCCCGGCGCCCATGCCCCAAAAACCAGAGGAACATCTACATCAATCACCCAAGGCAAACCAGTCTGGTGACCAATTCCGTGAAGCCGCTCCAACAAAGGCAGCGGGCTCATTTCAGAATGAATGGGAAAATAGCCACCAATGGTCGCCTTTTGCGCCAAGGGCAAATCAGCCAATATCTCAAAAAGAATGACATCGCTCACACGGCTGACGACATCCTCATCAGCCTGAGCCTGTGCAAGGTCGCGTCGCGCCCGCAAATCCGCCCGCAAAGCGCTTTTGCGTGCCGTCAGCTCCTCATTGTCTCCCGCGTTCAAAGCACTGCTCAAATCCGAGACCTTTCCAACCGCCAAACTGAAGGCTTTGGCTCACCATATATCTACACATTAATATAGATAGGGACGTGCTGAGCTAAAGGGCCCGGCTAAATGCCCAGCTAAATGAAAGTGTGAGAGCCACCCAGACCGTTGAATGATGTTTTCCTCGGAGACCTACAAGTGTAGGTGGGCGCCGTTTACGCAAGACCACGGTCGAGCACAGGGACAGCTCCCTAGAAGAACGTAA
>NVSO02000059.1 GCA_002401305.2 Rhodobiaceae bacterium
AAGTCATGAGAATAGGAAGACACCATTGCCGTCATTGTCACGCAGTCTTGAAGAGAGCCTCCACCGCGCACTGGCCCATGCCAATGAGCGAAAGCATGAGTATGCAACCCTCGAACACCTCCTAATGTCTTTGTTGGACGACCAAGATGCGTCTGCCGTGATGCGGGCATGCAATGTGGACGTCGATGCGCTTCAACATGAGTTGGAGAATTACGTCGACAATGAATTGTCCAACTTGATTGTTGAGGACGGCGAAGAAGCTAAACCTACAGCAGGTTTTCAACGTGTGATCCAGCGTGCTGTGATCCATGTACAATCTTCTGGCCGTGAGGAAGTGACAGGCGCCAACGTGTTGGTGGCGATGTTTGCGGAGCGTGAAAGCCACGCCGCCTTCTTCCTGCAAGAACAAGAAATGACGCGCTATGACGCCGTAAATTATATTAGCCACGGCATTGCCAAGCGGGCGGATATGAATGAAGTGCGTTCTGTGACCGGCGCGGACGATGAGACCGAAGACGGTAAGGGGGCTGATCAAGGTACTTCGAGTGGTAAAGAGAATTCAACTGAGGCGCTTGATACTTACTGCGTTAATTTGAATGAGAAAGCCAAAACCGGGAAGATTGATCCATTGATTGGTCGGACCAAAGAAGTTCAGCGCACCATTCAGATTTTGTGCAGGCGCTCTAAAAACAACCCCTTGTTTGTGGGTGATCCCGGCGTTGGTAAAACAGCCATCGCTGAGGGGCTTGCGCGCATGATTGTAGACGGCGACGTCCCAGCTGTTTTGGCAGATGCGACTATTTTCTCGCTTGATATGGGCACCTTGTTGGCAGGTACTCGGTATCGCGGTGATTTCGAAGAACGTATTAAAGCGGTGATCAAGGAGCTCGAAGAATATCCGGGCGCTGTGATGTTCATTGATGAAATCCATACAGTTATTGGTGCAGGGGCAACGAGTGGCGGCGCGATGGATGCGTCCAATTTACTCAAACCTGCATTGGCTTCTGGCTCTTTGCGGTGCATGGGGTCGACGACGTATAAAGAATACCGTCAGCACTTTGAGAAGGACCGGGCGCTTGTGCGTCGGTTCCAAAAAATTGATGTGGCTGAGCCTTCTATCCCCGACACGATTAAAATCCTTAAAGGCCTAAAACCGTATTTCGAAGAGTTCCACAAATTGCGCTACACGCAAGATGCCATCAAAGTGGCGGTGGAGCTGTCATCGAAATATATGCATGACCGTAAATTGCCTGACAAAGCCATCGATGTCATCGATGAAGCAGGTGCTGCGCAAATGCTGAAACCGGAGTCGAAACGCAAAAAGACGATCGGTGTTAAAGAGGTCGAAGAAGTTGTTGCGACGATGGCCCGTATTCCGGCCAAGACTGTTTCACGCAATGACACTGAGAAACTCAAAGAGCTTGGGGCTGATTTGCAGCGTGTTGTCTTTGGGCAAGATGCTGCGATTGACGCGCTGTCCGCTGCCATCAAATTGTCGCGCGCAGGGTTGCGTGAACCTGAGAAACCAATTGGGTCTTATCTCTTCTCTGGCCCAACGGGTGTGGGCAAGACAGAAGTTGCTCGTCAATTGGCGGACGTTCTGGGCGTTGAGATGCTGCGGTTTGATATGTCAGAATATATGGAACGCCATACGATCTCCCGTTTGATTGGGGCGCCTCCTGGATATGTTGGCTTTGATCAAGGTGGCTTGT
Organism: Rhodobiaceae bacterium; assembly: GCA_002401305.2. Classification (GTDB taxonomy): domain Bacteria; phylum Pseudomonadota; class Alphaproteobacteria; order Parvibaculales; family Parvibaculaceae; genus NORP139. Next base: position 1,713 of record NVSO02000059.1, read on the forward strand.
TGACCGACGGTGTTGATCAACATCCACACTGTGTTCTTCTGTTGGACGAAATTGAAAAAGCCCATCCGGATCTTTTCAATATCCTACTGCAGGTTATGGATCATGGGAAATTGACTGACCATAATGGGAAGAAAATTGATTTCCGGAATGTGATTTTGATTATGACAACCAATGCCGGGGCAGCTGATATGTCCAAGGCACCTATTGGGTTTGGACGCACGAAGCGGACAGGTGACGACGCAGAGGCGATTAAACGCCTGTTCTCACCAGAGTTCCGCAATCGTCTAGATGCAACGATTCCCTTCGGGCATTTGCCGCCGGATGTCATCACCAAAGTGGTGGAGAAATTTGTTCTGCAGCTTGAAGCGCAATTGGCTGACCGCAACGTCACGATTGAGCTGACACCTGCTGCGGCTGAGTGGTTGGCAAAAGAGGGCTATGATGAGCAAATGGGGGCACGGCCTTTGGCGCGTGTTATTCAGGAAAACATCAAGAAACCTTTGGCCGACGAAGTTCTGTTTGGTCGTCTGGTAAAAGGTGGTGTTGTGCAAGTTGTCGTGACGGATGAGGGGACTTTGGGGTTTGAATTCCCAACGCCGCCGGCGCCACGTAAGCGCCCAAGCAAAGGGAAGGGATCAACCGGTTCTAAAGATAATGGCGATGGTCCTTCTGATGATGGTGGAGGCAGCGTGCCAAAGGTTCCGCTTCTGGTTGACTAATAAGTTAGTGAAAATGATGGCCTTCGGGCCCCCGTCAGACTGTTGACAAAGGCCGGGTGGCAAAAGCCCGGCCTTTTGTCGTTTTCACATGAGCGGTTGATTGGGAGAGGGATAAACACTGGACGTGCCGACTGTTCATGCTATGTTCTTTTTTGGCACTCATAGGAGAACACGATGGCAAAGGTCGCACTCATTATCACTCAAGGTTTCGCAGATTGGGAGTACGCCCTGATTGCGGGAACAGGTGGTTATTTCTACGGTCTCGACGTTCAATTTTTCTCACCTGAAGTTGGGGAAGTTCAATCGCAAGGGGGATTGATTGCTCTTGTGTCTAAGGACTTGGATGACCTTGTCCAATGGGAGGCAGATGCTGTCGTTGTCGTTGGGGGCTTGATTTGGGAGGCAGATCACGCGCCAGATATCACCCAGTTGCTGAAAGGCGAACGCCTGCGTGGGGCAGTTGTTGCGGGCATTTGTGGCGGTACTCTAGCGCTTGCCCGGGCAGGGTTGCTTGATGATGTGCGCCATACGTCCAATGGACCTGGTTTCTTAGGGCAACATGTAAGTGGTTATGCAGGGGTAACGCAGTATGTTGCTAGTCCTTCCGCGATTTCAGAAGACCGCGTGATTACAGCTCCGGGTAGTGCGCCTGTTAGTTTTACTGCTGCACTCTTTGAAGAGGTGGGTTTGGGGCAGGAAGCGGTCGCGTCCTTGAAAACGATGATGGGCGCAGAACACAGTTAGCGTTTCCACCTAGCGTTCAGAGGTCCATTTGATCTTGCGTTCAAGATATTGGTGATATCGAGTGGTTTATAATTTAGGGAAAGGTGGCGGCCTAGAGGCCGCCACCTTTCTATGTGAAATCACTCAGTTTGATTTCCTCAGCCGATAAAGTGCCGCTTCTAAATCTGATGAAAAGATGACATCCCCAGATTTTGTGACCACGACGCCTGTTGGTACGTGAATGGGCAGTCCCCCTTCAGGCGCGATAAGCCCGATTGGAAGTTTTGTGCCAATGTCTGTCCGTGTGCCGTCTGCTGCGATCACGGTGATTTTTTGCAGAGGGACTTGCGCCACGTAGAAGGTTCCGTCGGCTGTGATGTCAAACCCTTCAGGGCCTGTCAGCCCTTCGATGACGGGTGTGATTGTGCCTGTCACAAGGTCAACTTTTGAAATTCTCCCCAACGCATACTCAGTGACGTAGAGGGTGCCGTCGGGTGCGTAATCCATATTGCCCGGCGTGACGAGGCCCGACACTAAGATTGCTTGGGTTCCCTCCGCGTTGACGCTGACCAATGTGCCTCCGACTAGATTTGTTACCAGCAGATCGCCATTTGGTAACGGCAGGGCGTCTGTTGGCGTGGTGAAGCCGTGGTGGGGATGAGGTAAGTTTTTCTGATCGGCTAAATCGATAAGTTGCACAGCACCAGCAGACCAACCAGCCATGGCCAATTTCCCGTGTGCCACGCCGACGTTGATTGGATAGTCGACGTTTGAACCAAAGACCCGACCGATTTCTGTAACTTCGCCGGTGTCTGTATAGGCTTTGCGTGCTGAGAAGACATCCCCGATATAGACAACTTCGCGTCCATTTTCCTCACCGATATCTAGGTCAGCTGCGACCGCCAGAGGACCGCCGACGATTTCTGTGGCTTCTCCAGTGTCTGTATTGATTTCGATGATGGCGTTGCGAGACATGTTTGAGATGAAGAGGCGATCATCCTTATCAAACGCCATGTTGTCGATGGCGGGTTCAACGTCTGCAATGAGTGTGCGTTCGCCGGTTTCAATGTTGACCTTATAGACAGCGCCTTCAGCGGTATCGACGGCCCAGAGCTGGCCTTTGCTGTCAAAGTTCACGGCGGCGGGAATGGTGAAACCTTCTGCTACGACGTCTAATGTTCCGGCATCGACATCGATGCGTACAATTTGGCCTTTGAACCAAAGAGGCCCGTAGAGTTTGCCGTCGGGGCCAAAGTCAAAGCCGTTCAAGCCGCCCATGCCCTCCATGATTTTGCGGGGAGGGGTGGCGCCAGTCGGGTCGAGTTCATATAGAGCATCGCCGAGAAAAACTTGGGAGGCGAAGAGGCGGCCATCTTGTTTCCATGCGGTAGAATTGATGCCGGGCAGGCCGGTTGCCAATTTGATGTCCTTGCCTTCTGGAGTGCGCAGCCAATAGTCACCGGTAAGGAATGATGTCCATCCCAGTTCGCCGTTGGGACCTTCTTCCAGATCATCCGCCATGCCTTTATCGGGGCCGATGAAGATGGATGTGGTTTTGTTTTCGACATCGACTTCATAGATGGTGCCCCCCAAGACGGACCCCGCTAAGAGGCGGTTGTCTTTTGTGAAGGTAATGCCGTGAATGCCGTGGAAGTCTGAGCCTTCAACAAATTTTTCAAGCGTATAGGTTGGAGTGGCTGATTGCGCAGCGGCCTCTTCTGAGTATGCGGTGAAGGCCAATAGAGCCGCCAATGCAGTGCCGGCGCGCAATGTTGTGGTGTATTTCATTTTATCCTCCCTAGGATCACTTATAGATGTTGCTTAATCTTCTCGGCCTGCGCCTCTAGCATTTTGAAGTCTGCAAGGTCGCGGGCGTGGAATTTCAGGTCGATTCCTCCCTCACGCGGAATGATGTGGGCGTGAATGTGAAAGACAGTTTGCCCCGCCTCGGAGCCGTTGAGTTGAGCGACCATGATGCCGGGCATGCCAGAGGCTTTTTTCACAGCGAGGGCTACCTTTTGAACGGTCTTGGCCATCGCGCCTGCGTATTCTGGCGGCAGGTCGAAGAGATGTTCCGCTGGAGATTTTGGAATGACCAGCGTGTGCATGTCCACTTGAGGCATGACATCCATAAAGGCGAGGGTCATGTCATCTTCGTAGACTTTAAAGCAGGGGGCTTCACCGCGAAGAATTTTTGCGAAAATATTATTGTCGTCGTAGGCCATAGATCTTTTTCCTGTAGCGTTCGTGGTCGTCTATTGGGGACGCCTATTGGGTTTCGTCTTTTTCGGGTGTTGTATTGTTTGGTGATGAATTGTCTGGTGATGCTTGGCGGAACGGTGTGCGCTCCCCGAGCATGTCATTGTGCTGAGCGACATGAGTGCGTTCCCGCTCGACATAATCGGCCACCGCTTCCCGGAAGTTTGGATTGGAAATGTAGTGGGCGGAATAGGTGAGTGTTGGCAGGTATCCGCGTGCCAATTTGTGAGCGCCTTGCGCGCCAGCCTCAACATTTTTTAGGCCACGTGAAATTGCAAAATCAATGGCTTGGTAGTAGCAGCATTCAAAATGCAAAAAGGGATGCTGTTCAATGCAGCCCCAGTTGCGACCAAAGAGGGTTTCGGAGCCAATGAAGTTCAAGGCCCCGGCTATATAGGTGTCTTCGCGTTTGGCAAGAATAAGCAGTGTTTTCTCGGGCATGGTCTTGTTGATGAGAGAGAAAAACTCGCGCGACAAATAGGGCGTTCCCCATTTGCGCATGCCCGTATCTTGATAAAATTCGTAGAAAGCATTCCAGTGTTCTTCGGTTAGATCTGCACCGGTTACCCACTCGAAGGTGATGCCGTTTTCTACTGCACGCTCGCGTTCTTTGCGTAGGTTTTTGCGTTTGCGCGAGGCAAGGTCGCCTAAAAAGTCGTCAAAGGCGGCGTAGTCATTGTTTTCCCAATGGAACTGCTGGTCTGTTCGCTGGAGCAAGCCTAGCTCACCGAGGCGCTCGTATTGGTCTTTGTCTAGAAATGTAAAATGGATGGAGGAGACCTCTGCTTGGCGGGCAAGCTCAACGGCTGCCGCTAAGAGTTGGTCCTCTATCATTTGTTGCAGGGGGCCGGGGCGGGCTAAAATTCGTCGGCCTGTCGCAGGGGTAAAGGGAACAGAAACTTGGAGCTTCGGGTAATAGTCACCGCCCGCGCGTTCAAACGCATCTGCCCAACCGTGATCAAAAACATATTCGCCTTGGCTGTGGTTTTTCAAATACATGGGCATCACGCCAAGTGCGGTGCCTGTTTCATCTTCGATTAGTAAATGATGGGGTGCCCATCCGCTCGCGGCGCACGCTGAGCCGCTTTCTTCTAAGGCATGTAAAAAGGCATGGGTTATGAATGGGTTGCTCGGTGTATTGCCACCGGGGTTGGCGCACGCGTCCCACTGCGCAGGTGAGATTTCCGAAATGTTGTGGAGCACTTTCACGACTTGGGTGCCGGTCGATGCAGGGCTATCCGTACCCGCACTCGATGCACTCGACGTACCGTCCTGGAGGGTGTCCGGCGTGTCATTATTGTCTTCATTTGGTTCTTTTGTGGGCCGGCTCACTCTGAAAATCCCTGTACATCCCTACTGGACGTTAGATTAAGCTGAATGGGGCAAAAGGCAAAGCGCACATTCAAAAAAGCCCATATTGAGCAGGGTTAAAACAGATTGTGATTGCTTTGCGGTTCTTGAAAACTCCAAGTAGACTGTCCGCAAAGAGGAGGGATATTTGTGGATTTTCTAACAAATATGGACTGGGTATTGCCGCTGCGCCATGACGCGCTAACGGTTATCTTTAATGTTTTCACGTGGATGGGCTACACGCCGTTCTTTCTGATCGCTATTCCGGCGATTTATTGGGGGTGGCGGAAAGATGTGGGGCACCGGCTCGCGTTGATTGTGTTTGCGTCGGCGGTTTTGAAC
>NVSO02000006.1 GCA_002401305.2 Rhodobiaceae bacterium
AACCGCATTCATCCAGCAGAAATTGATTTCCTGAAAAAAGTGGCTGATATCTTCGGGTTCTCTGAATTTGAGTTTGCCCGTATTCAGGCGAGCCATCTTGGGGGTGACGGGGGCGACCCTTTCCTCGTGCTGGGGGTTACGCCAGATATTGCCGATAAGGATTTGCGGACAGCCTACATGCGGCTGGTGCGTGAAAACCATCCTGATGGGTTGGTTGCGCGCGGGGTGCCCGAAGAGTTTGTGCAAATTGCGCAGGAAAAGCTCAAGGCCATTAACGCGGCCTATGAGTCCATTCGCAAAAAACGCGGTATTTAGTGCGCCAGTAGTGCACCTGTAGCCTTTGGGGCTGCACTTAAGGGATGGCCTGTGTGGAAATTGCCATCATATTGCCCTTGAAAAAGATTGAGTAAATACCCTACATAAGGCGAGCAGACTTTTGCCTGCTCCCTTGGTGCCTTTTCCCCCGTGGAAGGGCATCTCTCTTCCTCCAATATTGGGTGATGTATGACACCTCAACACTTAGCCTTTATGGTTCTGATCAATTTGATCTGGGGTTTCGCGCTTGTCGCGGGGAAGGTGAGCCTTGGCCATTTTCCGCCATTTTTGTTTGCGGGTTTGCGCTTTTTGCTGGTGATGGCGGTATTGTTCCCGTTCCTTAAAATTCACGAAGGTAAGATGCGTCAAATCATCATTATTGCCTTGTGTGCGGGGCCGGTGGGGTTTGGGCTGTTCTTTGTCGGGCTGTCGATGGCGGATGCCTCGGTGGTTGGGATCGTGACCCAGCTGGGCGTGCCGATGTCTGCCATTTTGTCCGTCATCATTTTGAAAGAAGAGATTTTTTGGCGTCGGTGGCTGGGCATTGCGCTGTCTTTCTTTGGGATCATGATCATTAGTTTTGATCCGACGGTGTTTAACTACATCAATGGGGTGATCATCATTTTCGTCTCAGCGGTGGTTGGCTCCTTTGGCACTATTTTCCAACGTCAGATTAAGGGCGTCGGTGTTTTTGAACTGCAAGCGTGGATCGCTCTTATATCGTTCCCGGGCCTCTTTGCTGCCTCGTTCCTGTTCGAAAGCAATCAATGGGAAATTGTTCAAACGGCGAGTTTGCTTGAGTGGTCAGGTATTTTTTATGTGGCCTTTGCCTCCAGTTTGGTGGGCCATGCGGGCATTTATTATCTTTTGCAGCGCTATGAAGTTTCGACAACCGCACCATTGACGTTACTGGCGCCAATCTTCACTGTAGGCTTCAGCGTCACTTTGTTGGGCGACGTGCTGACAGAACGCATGATTATTGGTGCTGTTGTTGCGCTGATCGGCGTGTTGATTGTGACCGTTCGTCAAGCGCAGAAGGGGCAGCCCGTGCCAGCCTTAGAAGGTATGCAAGGGCCTGATGCCCGGTTGGGAAAGGAAGACTAAGCGTGAGCTCTCTTGAAATCATTCAGAAGTCCTCTCCTAATTTTGATGAGCGGCCTGACGGCATGTCGGCCGATCTTTTGCTGCTGCATTACACAGGTATGCAATCTGGGTCGGCAGCGCTTGATTGGCTGTGTGTGCGGGAAAGCAATGTCAGTGCGCATTATCTGGTTGAAGAAGATGGCCGCGTTTTTCAGATGGTCGATGAAGATACGCGGGCATGGCATGCCGGTGTGGCCTCATGGATGGGAGAGAGTAATATCAATGGGTGTTCCATTGGCATTGAGATCGTCAATCCGGGGCATGAGTTTGGTTATCCTGAATTTGAAGCCGCGCAGATGGACGCGGTGGAAGCTTTATGCGCTGACATCGTGACGCGGCGTTCGATAGCGCCAAGCCGTGTGCTGGCTCATTCTGATGTTGCACCGGGACGCAAAGCTGATCCGGGTGAGAAATTTCCGTGGGCGCGGTTGGCAGCGCAAGGGATTGGGCTGTGGTTAGAGCCCGTGCCTATTGTGAAAGACGATGGCCCACATGATTTGCAATTGGGCGACCGGGGCGACCTGGTGGCTGAGTTGCAATTCCAATTGGCCGACTTTGGCTACGGCATGGAAGTGCTGGGTCGATTTGATGTGAAAACGCAGGCTGTTGTGCAAGCATTTCAGCGCCACTACCGTCCCGCCTTGGTGAACGGTATTGCGGATGCCTCAACCGTCGCAACACTGAAACAGCTGCGAGAGCATTTGGCATCCGCTTAAAGCGTGGTGTTTATGGGATCATCAGAACGCGGCCAATAGCGGCCCGGCTTTCAATGTAGGTGTGGGCCTCTGCTGCTTCTGACAGTTTGAAGCGCTTTGCATCGAGCACAACTTTCAATTCGCCTTTGGCAACATCCTCGATCAGTTCCCGCACGAGCTTTTGCACGCGGGGGGTGATGATTTCTGCCCCGAAAAAGACGCCTGTGATGGAGCGGTTACCCGCGCCGAGGTTAGAGAGATCATATGTCATCTCTTCGCGGCTGGCCCGACCCATGGTGCAAACTCGACCACGGTATGCCAGAGAGTTGATGCTTTTCTGGAGGGTTTGGCCGCCGACTGGATCAACCACGAGGTTGACGCCTTGGTTGTTGGTGAGCTTCATCACTTCGGCCACCACGTCGTCTTTGACGTAGTTGATGCCGTGATCCATGCCCAACGCTTTGGCGGCGTCTAGCTTGGCGGTGCTGGAGGCGGTGGCGATGACGGTTGCGCCTGCGCGTTTTGCCAATTGAATGGCGGCTAAGCCGACAGCACTTGCCGCAGCTTGCACGAGAACGGTTTGACCCGCTTGCAGGTTGCCAAATTCAAAGAGGCATTCATGCGCGGTGCCAAAGGGGATGGGGATGGTGGCAGCTTCTTCGGTCGACAAGCCATCAGGGATCGGGAAGGCTGTGAGGCCGGGCACGGCGCGCAGTTCAGCGTGAGAGCCTGCACCCATGACGGTGACAACGCGTTGTCCCAATGAGAAGCCTTCTACCTTGGCGCCGAGCTCTATGATCTCGCCGGCTGATTGATAGCCCACAATGTGGGGGTGGCTGGTGAACTCGGTTTGGATGCGGTGGAGGGTGTCGCCGCCTTCAATGGAAATGACTTGATTGCGGATCAGCAGAGAATTTTCATCAATGGTTGGATCTGGCACGTCCTCGTATTTGAGGTTTTCAGGGGGTCCGTTCTTGTGAATGACGGCAGCTTTCATGGGGTGTTTCCTCTGTGAATGCGTGTTTTTTCGTTTTTGATTGCCTGAATGTGGGTGGCGCAGGGGACGCCTACAAGGTTTTAGGAAAAGGAACTTGACCCGTGGGCTGCTTTTCGTCAGGTTTCGCCGGTCAGATGGCTGGATGGCTGCCGCTTTAAGATTTCGATCTTAGAGGGGAGGAAAGTCCGGGCTCCACGGAGACACGGTGCCGGATAACGCCCGGCGAGGGTGACCTCAGGGAAAGTGCCACAGAAAGTAAACCGCTTGGTCTTGATCAAGTAAGGGTGAAAGGGTGCGGTAAGAGCGCACCGCGTTGGCAGTAATGTCAACGGCATTGTAAACCCCACCGGGAGCAAAACCGAATAGGGGTGGCGCGCTTGAGTTGTAAAATTCAAGCAGGTCCGTTTCCGGACTGCCGCCCGGGTTGGTTGCACGAGATGTTCAGCAATGGACATCCTAGATGAATGGTCATCCATTGTTTATGGCTGCTTGCAGCTGTGGATGAGGACAGGACCCGGCTTACAGGCCGTCTGACACTTTACTTCTTCTCTT
>NVSO02000060.1 GCA_002401305.2 Rhodobiaceae bacterium
GCCCGTGAGCTGGTGCTTGAGGGAGGCTTTGCCGCCGCTCAAATGTCAGCCGTCGCCGCACGCGCAGGCGTCGCAACTGGCTCCCTCTACCGTTATTTCAAATCTAAAGATGAGCTGTGCCGCCAAGTTTTCCGCGAAGTCTCTTCCCGCGAGATGAACCTACTGGCCAACATTGCTGAGAAACCGGGATCCCCAACCCAGCGCCTCATTGAAGTCGCCGACAATTTCGCCGGGCGTGCCGTACGTGGCAGACGCCTCGCCTTCGCCCTTCTCAACGAACCCGTCGATGTGGCCTTAGCTGAAGAACGCCGCCGCTTTCGCCGCACCCATGCCTCCATCTTTCAAGGCTTAATCGAAGAGGGCATCGCAACCGGCGAGTTTGACAATGTCGATGCAGAAATCACCGCTGCTTGTATTGCCGGAGCCATCCCAACAGCTTTAGTCGGCCCCCTTGCGCCAGACAGTGACGTTTTGGACGCGCACGGCGATGAAGTTGTCAAAAGCCTCGTCAACTTCGTTCTCAAATGTGTAGGCGCGAAACATCAACTAGATCAAACCACAAGCCAATCCAAGCCGCAGCAAACTGCAACGCAACAAGCATAAGACCCTGCAACGATTCAAGAAGTCCAAAGAGACCAAATTTTTCGGGAGGAAATTACAATGATTGCAGCATCCGACCTGCTCAACCCTGCGCAACTCGCAGAAGTACGCAAACGCTCTGACTGGAAAGGCGCCGGCCTGGTCCTACATGCGTGGGCATTCATTTTTGGGGCCATGGCGCTCTTCGTGATCTGGCCCAATCCCATCACCTATATCCTCGCGGTCGCCATCATTGGCACACGCATGCTCGGCCTTGCTATTTTGATGCATGACGGAGCTCACGGCGTGCTCACCGAAAACCAAAAACTGAACATGTTTTTAAGCCAGTGGTTCTGCGCCATCCCCTTGCTTGCCGATACCAATGCGTATCGGGCGTATCATCTACAACACCACGCCAACACGCAGACAGAGAAAGACCCGGACCTTATTTTGTCCGCGCCCTTTCCTGTGACCAAGAAAAGCTTCCGTCGCAAAATGATCCGCGACCTCACCGGACAAACCGCTTACCAGCAACGCAAAGCGCAATTCCAAAACGCACTGGGCAGCTCAGACCTCCCCCTTGGCCAGCGCCTCAGCAATCTGCGTCAAAAACTCGGCAAGGGCATTCTTGTAAATCTCATTTTGCTCGCCGGGCTAGCCGCTACCGGCCACGCCTACCTCTACTTCATCTTGTGGGTTGTGCCCTTCATGACGTGGCAAATGGCCATCATCCGTATTCGTAACATCGCCGAACACGCCATGGTGCCCGACAACGAAGACCCGTTCCGCAATGCCCGTACAACACTTACCACCCCATTCACGCGCCTTTTCATGGCGCCTTACGGTGTGAACTATCATGTCGAGCATCACTTGATGATGTGGGTTCCCTGCTACAACCTTCCCAAGACGCGGAAGTATTTGCTGGCGAACGGTTTCGGCGATCGCATGGAGAGCATGCCGAACTACCGGGCAGTCATCAAGCTAGCGACTTCGCGCCCAGATGATGAAGACAAGCGCGGTAAGTTGATCCACAACTCACGCCGCAAAAGAGTAGCCGGGACATTTGGTGAGGGCTATAAGGCCTCCACTAATTAGAGGCTTTACAGGAACACGATGAAAACTCAGGCACCAGCGCAGCACCAAGACCCAGACAAATTCATTGAGACACAAACACGTCTGTCGGCCTCACCCCTGGTGCCTGAAATTCAATTACACCAAGCCAGCGAAGATTTCCCCATCTGGAAAATGAGCGAAGAAGAGCTCGCCGATTACGGCATTCCCTCCCCCTTCTGGGCCTTCGCATGGGCGGGCGGCCAGGCCATTTCCCGCTATCTGCTAGATAACGCGGCATTGGTACGCGGCAAACACATCCTAGATTTCGGCGCAGGCTCAGGCATCATCGCCATCGCAGCCCTTAAAGCAGGCGCCGCAAGCGCCCATGCTGCCGACATCGACCCCTTCGCTAAAAGCGCGTGTTACCTCAATGCCAAAGCCAATAATGTTGAGCTTACCGCAACCACAGACAACCTCATCGGCTCTCCCAATAAGGGCTGGGACATCGTGCTTGTGGGAGACATGTGTTACGAGCAACCTTTAGCAGACCAAATCGAAGAATGGTTGCGCGGCCTCGTCGCCCAAGGCACAGACGTGCTCATAGGCGATCCCGGCCGCACTTATCTCCCCAAGTCTGGCATGGAGAAACAAGCGACGTACCGGGTGCAAACATCACGAGCGTTACAAGACCTTGATGTCGGCTCGACTAAAGTTTGGAAGCTACTCGCCTCCCGTTAAACGGTGAAAGTACCCTTTAGGTAATCCGCACATTTCCCGCGCAAGAAAACCCGGTCCCCGCGCAGCTCACACAGCACAGTGCCGCCGCGTTTGGAAATTTGCCGGGCTTTGAGAGTGTTTTTCTTCAGCCGCTTGGCCCAATAAGGCGTCAAGTCGCAGTGGGCAGATCCCGTAACCGGGTCTTCATTAATCCCATGTGCGGGCGCAAAGAACCGAGACACAAAATCAAATTCAGCACCTTCAGAGCACGCCGCCGTTGCAATAAGACCAACATCCATTGGCCCCGTAATTTGCGCAAGCTTGTACACATTCGGAGATAAGTCCGCGATTTGCTGAGGATGCTCAAACACCGCCATCAGGTTCACACCTTTAAGCAATATAATGGGCTTATCGCCCAGCGCCTCATCCAAGCCGTCCAATTTCACAGTTGGGCGCATAGGTCGTGCGGGAAAATCCATTTCCAACATGCCATCAGCTTGTTTAGTAACCGTCAGCTCGCCGTCGCCATATTGGAATTTAATCTCAGGCTTCTCCCAGCCTAAGTGCGTAAAGAGCACATGGGCTGCGGCCAATGTCGCGTGGCCACATAGAGCAACTTCAACGGTGGGCGTAAACCAACGCAGTCGAAATCCCTCTCCTTCGGGCACAAAAAAAGCAGTCTCCGCAAGATTGTTTTCCGCCGCGAGCGCCTGCATCGTCTCAACTGAGAGCCATTCCTTAAGCGGGACAATCGCCGCCGGGTTTCCTTCAAATACAGTGTCAGCAAAAGCGTCGACCTGAAAGAGATGCAGTTCCATAGCCTATCCAATCTATTCAACCTTTGAACCAACCCACAGCGGATTGATCCGGGATCAGAACATGGCTGTCCCAGCGGTCAAGTTCAATGAGGAAAATGGCGTAAGGTGATGAAATTCAACACGGCCCAAGAAGGATCATCTGTCGCGAGCCTCTAAGCTACGCTTCATCTTCAGCATCGGGTTCAAGATAAAGCGGGTGCATATGATTGATCGGCCCATGCCCTTTGCCAAAACCCGGTGCCAAGCGAATGGCTTCGCGCACATAATCACGCCCCACATTCACAGCCACTGGTAGCGGCGCACCTTGGGATAAAACGCCCGCAATAGCTGAGGCAAGCGAACACCCCGTGCCGTGAGTGTGAACCGTGTCAAACCGTTCTGCCGACATAGTTTCAATTTGTTCTTCGGTTACCAATACGTCATGCACCAGTTCATCAGTGCCATGCCCTCCTTTAATCAATACCGCACCACAACCAAGCGCTAATAACGCTTCACCCGCACGTTTTTGATCTTCAAGAGTCTCAACGGGGAAACCCGCGAGTACAGCAGCTTCGGGCATGTTCGGCGTAATCAAATCCGCCAGGGGTAATAATTGATCGCGCAAGACCGCCACTGCATCGCTGTCCAGCAACCGGTCACCACTTGTCGCCACCATCACCGGGTCCACCACCAATTGGCAATGTTCATCAGCGCCCGAAAGCCCCGCGATCACTGCCTCAATAACCTCAGTAGAATGCAGCATGCCAATTTTAATCACATCCGCGCCGATGTCATCCAAGACCGCCGCCATCTGCGCTTTGACTAACTCTGGGGGCAGCCCATGCACATCCTGCACACCCAACGTATTTTGCACGGTAATCGCTGTCACAGCCGTCGCCGCATAAGCACCCATCATCGTCACCGACTTAATATCGGCTTGGATACCCGCACCGCCAGAAGAATCTGAGCCTGCAACAATCAACACGCGGCCCTGCGGCGCAGGGGCGTCGGAAAACTCATCGAGAAATTCCAAGTCATTTTCGTCTGGAGAAAACCCTTCAGCGCCAAGATCTGTATCACTCATAGCTAGGCCGCCACGTGCTTAATGGCAGAGATAATGTCATCGACAACCTCAGTCACCAATTGCGCATCATCCCCTTCACCCATCACACGGATCAAAGGCTCGGTACCCGACTTGCGCACCAACAATCGCCCGCCACCTTTCAGCCGGCTCTCGCCTTCTGCAATGGCATCTTTCACATGGGCGTCTTCCAAAGGAGCGCCCCCATTGAACCGAATGTTTTTAAGCAGTTGCGGCACAGGCTCAAACAAATTGCAAACCTCACTCGCTGGCATGCCAGTAGATTTAAGAACTGACATCACTTGCAAAGCCGCAATCAACCCATCGCCTGTCGTTGAAAAATCAGACAAAACAATATGGCCTGATTGTTCGCCGCCCACGTTAAAACCTTTCGCGCGCATGGCTTCCACCACATAGCGGTCACCCACCTGCGTGCGCTCCAAGCTCAAATCAATGTCATTGAGGAAACGTTCGAGGCCCAAATTTGACATCACAGTCGCCACGATGCCGGGTGCCGTGAGAAGCTCAAGGCTCTTCCAATGGCGCGCCACTAACCCCATGATTTGGTCGCCGTCAATGATCTCGCCTTTTTCATTGGCGATAATCACCCGGTCCGCATCACCGTCCAACGCAATGCCGATATCCGCGCGGCGTTCGCGCACAACTCGGCACATCGTCTCTGTAGCGGTCGATCCGCATTCTTCGTTGATATTAAATCCATTGGGTTCTGTGCCGATGGAGACAACTTCCGCCCCCAGCTCCCACAAAACCGCAGGAGCCACTTTATAGGCGGCACCATTGGCGCAATCGACCACCACCCGCAAACCTTCAAGGCTGAGGTGACGTGGGAATGTGCCTTTTACAAATTCTATGTACCGCGCTTGGGCATCTTCGATACGGGTGGCGCGGCCGATTTTGTCAGAGGAAGCCAAATGGTCTTTAAGGCCATTGTCCATCAACTCTTCAATTTCCAGCTCAACATCATCGGACAATTTGTAGCCATCAGGCCCAAACAGTTTGATCCCATTATCTTGATACGGATTATGAGAGGCTGAAATCATCACACCCAAGTCAGCCCGTAAGGACCGCGTCAGCATGGCAACAGCAGGTGTTGGCAAAGGCCCAAATTGGAAGACGTCCATGCCGACAGATGTAAAGCCAGACATCAACGCATTTTCGATCATATAACCTGAAAGGCGCGTATCCTTGCCAATCACCACCCGGTGTTTATGGCTCCCACGGATAAATTTCCGTCCCGCAGCCATGCCAACCCGCATTGCGGTTTCAGCTGTCATCACGGTGCTATTGGCTTCGCCTCGAATACCATCGGTGCCGAAGTATTTTCTCGACATATCACGCCTTCACTTTTAGAGGTCCTATTTGACCCGGAGTATAAACTGGAATTTCTGCAAATGGAGTTAAC
>NVSO02000061.1 GCA_002401305.2 Rhodobiaceae bacterium
AAATTGGGCGTACCGGGCGAACATGTTGTGATGAACTCACTGGGCATGATCGCGGTTGTGCAGGAAATGGGCGGCGACTTGGCCAAGGCGTTGATGTGCCTTGCGTCGTTGAGCGCGCCGAAGGGCCGAGGGGCACGTAGTGAAGTGCACCTTGAAAACGGGTCCTTCCTGTTGATCGATGAAAGTTATAACGCCAATCCGGCTTCTATGGCTGCGGCGATGGCAGCCATTGGGCAGGTGGACCCGAAAAATCATGGACGCCGTATCGCAGTGCTTGGCGACATGTTGGAGCTTGGGGAGCACAGCAGTGGGCTACATGCTCAGCTGACAAAGCCTTTGTTAGCGGCCGGCATTGATTTGCTCTTTGCCTGTGGGCCGCACATGAAAAATCTATTCGACGCTGTACCAAGTGCCAGACGAGGCGTTTATGCAGCGACATCTGAAGAGCTTAAAAAGTCATTGCTGCATTCGGTGCGAGCAAATGACGTGGTTGTTGTCAAAGGATCACTTGGATCTCGTATGGGATTGTTGGTGACTGCTTTGCAAGAACTGGGACATGCATCGGGCGCGACAAGCGCTTCGAGTGAAGGGGAAGAATAGGATGCTTTATCATCTGTTCGTAGAAGTTTTTGATCAATTGCCTGGAGCGAATGTATTCCGGTACGTCACATTCCGGACCGGCGGCGCGATGGTCACGGCGCTTGTTATTGCCTTTTTGTTCGGGCCGAAGATGATTGAGGGCCTGCGCGCTCGTCAAGGACGCGGTCAACCTATTCGCGAAGATGGACCTGAAAGTCATTTGCTGACCAAGCAAGGCACACCAACCATGGGTGGCTTGTTAATGCTCTTGGCGATGGTGCCGTCTGTTTTGTTGTGGTCCAATTTGAACAACCCTTATGTTTGGATTGTGTTGCTTGTGACGCTTGGGTTTGGCGCGATTGGATTTGCCGATGACTATATCAAAGTCAGCAAAGCTTCTAGTGACGGCATTTCTGGCCGGGTGAAGCTGTTGTGCGAAATTGTTGTGTCGTTCGCTGCGGTTTATGCCTTGGTGCAAGTTGGACCTGCGGAGATGAGTACAAAACTTGCCGTCCCGTTTTTCAAAGACCTGTTGATCCCGCTGGGTATGTTCTTTGTGGTCTTTGGTATGCTGGTTATCGTGGGCTCGTCCAATGCGGTGAATTTGACCGATGGGCTTGACGGTCTGGCCATTGTGCCGGTGATGATTGCTGCGGCGAGCTTTGGATTTATCGCCTATCTGGTTGGGCATTTGACCTTTGCTGACTACCTTCAAATTCACCATGTAAGGGGCACAAGTGAGCTTGCTGTCTTCTGCGGAGCGCTGTTGGGCGCTGGGCTTGGGTTCCTTTGGTACAATGCGCCCCCTGCAATGGTGTTTATGGGCGACACGGGGTCTTTGGCCTTGGGCGGTGCGCTTGGTGCGATTGCGGTTGCCACTAAACATGAATTGGTGCTTGCCATCATCGGCGGATTGTTTGTGTTGGAAGCGGTCTCTGTGATCGTGCAAGTCGCGTCATTTAAAATGACGGGTAAGCGGGTTTTCCGCATGGCGCCTCTGCATCACCATTTTGAGAAAAAAGGCTGGGCTGAACCAACGGTTGTGATCCGGTTTTGGATCATTGCTGTTGTGCTTGCCATGATCGGCCTTGCTACTTTGAAACTGCGTTAGGAAAACATTCGTGATTACTGTCACACAATACAAAGGTAAGTTGGTTGTTGTGCTGGGGCTTGGTCGCTCTGGCATTGCGACTGTGCGTGCCCTTGAGGCGGGTGGCGCGAATGTGTTGGCATGGGATGATGGTGAGAACCAGCGTCGCCAAGCTGAAGGCGCAGGTTTGAGCCTGAGGTCCTTGGACGATGTTGTGTGGGAGGATGTGGCCGCTCTTGTGTTGAGTCCGGGCATTCCGTTCACTCATCCAACACCGCATCCTCTAGTGATTGTTGCACAGAAGCACGACGTGCCTGTGATTGGCGACATTGAGTTGTTTTTTCATGCGGTGCGTGCGTTGGCGCCTGATGTGCCGATCATCGCGATTACCGGCACTAATGGGAAATCTACGACGACCGCCCTTATTGGCCATATGGTTATGTGCTGCGGGCGCAAGGCTGAGGTTGGCGGCAATATCGGCAAGCCTGTGTTGGAATTGGCGCCGCCAGAACGCAACACTGTTTATGTGGTGGAGCTATCGTCTTTTCAGATTGATTTGGCGCCGGGCATAAAACCGAGTGTTGCGATCCTGCTGAATATCACACCCGACCATATAGACCGCCATGGATCGCTTGCGCATTACGCTGCGGTTAAAGGGCGCTTGTTTGATAATCTAGACGAAAGTGATATGGCCGTGATCGGTGTGGATGATCGACCTTCAATGCGTATTTGCACAACAGTGTGTGGGCGTAAGTCGCCCCAACTGGTGCCTGTTTCTGTCGGAAAATCTTTGGGGCAGGGCGTCTGCGTTATTGATGGCGGGCTCTATGACAATATGGGAACGCAAAGTGTGAAGGCGGGTGATCTGCGCCCGTTGCAGACTTTGGCGGGCGCTCATAATTGGCAAAATGCGGCGATGGCTTTTGCGGCAGGGCGCGCGCTTGGCTTTAGTCGGGATGATATTCTGAACGCCTTTGAAAGCTTCTCTGGTCTGGTGCACCGGATGGAACTTGTGACGCAAAATGGCCGCGTGCTCTATGTGAATGATAGCAAAGCAACCAATGCGGACGCGGCTTCAAAAGCGCTTGCGACCTATGACAACATTTATTGGATTGCCGGTGGACGGGCAAAAACCGGGGGTATTGCCACCCTCGATGCTCTTTTCCCCCATGTGCGCCGTGCCTATTTGATCGGTGAGGCGGCTGCTGATTTTTCTACTACCCTTAAGAGCCATCATGTTGATGTTGTGATGAGCGGCACAATTGAAGCCGCTGTGACACAAGCGACTCAAGATGCTGCGGCTGAAGGCAAGGATGCCGTTATTCTGCTGTCCCCGGCGTGCGCTTCATTTGATCAATATGCAAATTTTGAACTGCGCGGTGATGCTTTTCGGGCCGCCGTTCAGTCTGTGACTACCAAGGAGGCGCACTGATGAGCCTTTTTGGTAAGTTCCGTCTTGGACGTACAAATCAATCCGTTTTGGGGGCGTGGTGGTGGACAGTTGATCGCTGGACATTGGCCGCTGTGCTTTTCTTATCCATGTTGGGGCTGGTTTTATCGTTGGCGGCAAGCCCCGCCGTGGCCAGTAAAATCGGGCTTCCTTCTTTCCATTTTGTCTATCGCCAAGCGCTCTTTTTGGTGCCCGCTTTGTTTGTGCTTTTGGGCGTGTCTATGCTGAGCGTGCGCCAAGTGCGACGGTTGGCCATTTTGGGGTTCGCCGGCGTCTATGTGCTGATGCTGGCAACCTTGGTTGTGGGCCCGGAAATTAAAGGGTCGACAAGGTGGCTCTCTATGGCAGGCTTTTCCCTGCAACCCTCTGAATTTATTAAACCCCTTTTGGTCATTTTGCTCGCCTGGATGTTTTCCGAAGCGGCTAAAAAGACGGGCGTGCCGGGACGCAGCATTGCGTTGGGACTGTATGCCATGGTGGCGATTGTGTTAGTGCGACAGCCAGACTTTGGTCAGTTGACGTTGATCACGATTGTTTTTGCCGCGATTTCCTTTCTGGCCGGATTGAGCTGGTTTTGGATTGCGGGTATGGCAGGGCTGGCGATCGTGGGGGGCTATAGTGCCTACCTGATGGTGCCGCATGTTACGAGCCGCGTGGACCGGTTTTTGGATCCTGCGTCGGGCGACACGTATCAAATTGAACGCGCGTTGGAAGCGTTTCGCGCTGGAGGTTTGTTTGGGCGTGGGCCGGGCGAGGGTGTTGTAAAACGTGTGTTGCCCGATGCACATACGGATTTCATTTTTGCGGTTGCTGCGGAAGAATACGGCGTCATTGTTGGTTTGCTGATTTTGGGCCTGTTCGGTTTTATCGTCATTCGCACATTGTTGCGTGTGCAAGAAGAGCATGACTTGTTTGTGCAACTTGCGGCATCCGGTCTGATTGTTTTGATCGGTATTCAAGCTTTGATCAATATTGCGGTGAATGTGAATTTGCTGCCAGCCAAGGGTATGACTTTACCGTTTATTTCTTACGGGGGGTCGTCCCTTATTGCCGTTGCGCTCGCATTGGGCATGTTGTTGGCGCTGACAAGGCGCCGGGCAGGTGGCACGCTTCATCACGGGACTTATACGAAGAGGGCTTACGCATGACCGCTCAGGTTAAAAACTCAACCTCGGTACGTGCTCTAAAAGGGCCTGTTGTGATTGCTGCCGGGGGAACGGGCGGGCATTTGTTTCCGGGTCAGGCGCTGTCGCAGGAGTTGTTGCGGCGGGGGCACCGCGTGGTGTTGATCACAGATGAACGTGTGCAGCACTTTGACCGGCTCTTTCCGGGGGTTCAGATTTTCTCTGTGCCTGCCGCGACTTTTTCAGGGCGTGGGGTGTTTAGTCGGTTGGCGGCTCTCATGAAAATTATCAAAGGGACGTTTAGTTCCCTTGCGGTGCTGACGCGGGTTAAGCCTGCGGTGCTGATTGGCTTTGGCGGCTACCCCACATTGCCCCCGATGTTGGCAGCTATGTTGCGCGGCATTCCAAGTGCGGTGCATGAGCAGAATGCGGTGCTTGGACGGGTGAATAAATTGGTCGCGGGGCGCGTGGGCGCTGTGGCGTCTTCATTTGCGCAACCCAAATATCTCAAAGCCACTGCTAGTGGGCATCTTGTCGTGACCGGCAATCCGGTTCGGGACGCAGTGCGTGCTGTCGAGCATATTGCTTATGACGCGCCGGGCGCTGAGGGACCGCTTAAACTGTTGGTCTTTGGCGGATCCCAAGGTGCGCGGGTGATGAG
>NVSO02000062.1 GCA_002401305.2 Rhodobiaceae bacterium
ATAGCTAAGCAGATAGGACAGGCCGCACCCAAAGCCCCTAACCAACAAGAGCAGCTATGCCTCATCAAACGCCCAAACCCGATCCAAAGGCGGAACACGCCAAACCAGACCCCAGCCAATTCACGCTGACCAACATTTGGCGGTACCCTGTAAAGTCCATGCAGGGGGAGAGCCTAGAGAGTACGCCGATCACTTCTTCTGGTATTCCCGGTGACCGCGGTTGGGCGGTTGTGGAAACTCAAACCGGGAAAACGGCTAGTGCGACGCGCTACCGCCAGCTTCTCAATTGCAAAGCGACCTATCGCAATGACCCCTCGACGCTGGCACTAGGAGCCACAAGCCCGGAAGTGCTGATCGGTTTTGAAAACGGCGACACGCTGTCCTCCCAAGATCCAAAACTCAAGGAACGGTTGAGCGATCTGCTCGGCATCGAGTGCACCCTTAAGCCCTGTCCAACGCCGACCCATTTTATCGATGACAGCCCCCTCAATTTGCTCACCCGCGCCTCTCTTCGCCAGATGCAAAGCTTTTCCCCCACCTCGATTCTCGATCCGCGTCGGTTTCGGCCCAACTTCCTCTTTGAAGATAGCCAGAACCACACAGGTTTCATCGAGTTTGATTGGTCAGGGATGAACTTGAAGCTCGGATCAGCCACCTTGAGCTCCATCTATCCATGCGTCCGGTGCATCATGACAACCCATCCCCAGATGGAACTGCCCCAAGACAGCAACATCATGAAAACAATGATACGGGAGAGTAATAAGAATCTCTCCATCTACGCCTCAGTTGAAACCGAAGGGCACACAAAACTGGGAGATATGCTAGGGTTATGACGGATAAATGACGTAATTTCAGCCCTGCGCCTTTGCGAGTATGAGTCCCCCGCAACAATGGCAAGGCGACCAGACTCGCCCCAAGCGAAGATACAGCCAGTACTTTGCGCCCCAAGAACCTTGCGTCAACGAACATCCCCGTATTACAAACACCTTTGTTTCCCCAATCGTGAGGCGATATGCCAACTTTGCCCTTCAGCGAGCACTCTGCATTTAAAGAGCGGACACCCTTTACTGAACACCCGCAGCGCAAGCGCCTCAACGATGAGGTGCATTCACGTCCAGCGGCACCGGTGGACGGAAACTTGCTATGCTCCCATTTGGCATTTGTCACCGGTGAAAATGGTTTCGATACCGAAAAAACCAGCCTTCGGGGCCTTGCCGCGCATTTTGGGGTCGCCGCACCAGACCATATTGGCAACCACGTCACCCTAGACCTTGGCCCGATGAAACTGGTCTGGGAGCGCCATACGGAATTCTCCACCTATACATTTTCTCATGTTCTAGACGACACCGTCAGCCCGACAGATGCCTTTGACTACCCACCAACACACCACTTGCCGCCGCAATGGCGCAACCAACTTGAAGGCGAATTGCTGGTAGCCATCAACTTGGTGTTAGTGAAAACCGACGCGGAAACCATTGAAGAAACGCTACCGACCATCTTTGGGGGCAATACCATCATTGGCTCCATCGTATCAGGTGGCAAAGCAACCACATGGACGGATTTTAGAATCCACGCAGACCGCGCCTCCCGCATGGTTGTCGCCAATGAAAGCCTAACGCCGGGCCGCACCGGGCGATTGGTACAGCGCCTGCTCGAAATTGAGACCTACCGAATGATGTCTCTGTTAGCCTTTCCTTTGGCGCGCACCATAACGCCCCAAATTTCAGAAATGGAAACCCAACTGGCCGACATCGCGTCTCAAATCGCGCTGACCTCCAGCTTGGAAGATGAGCAAAAACAACTCGGCGACCTCACGCACTTGGCAGCTAAAGTTGAAATGCTCAACGCGCGTACCGACTTTCGCTTCTCCGCCGCTCAGGCCTACCACGAATTGGTAGAACGACGTTTGGGCGAGCTCGACGAACAAAAACTACCCGGCATGCAGCAAATTTCGACCTTTCTAATCCGGCGACTTTCCCCCGCCATGCGCACCACCCAATCGGTTGAACGCCGGCTCGACACCTTGTCGGAGCACATTGCCCGCGCCAGCGCCCTTTTGCGCACACGGGTTGAAGTCTCCCTGCAAGAAAACAATCTGCAATTGCTCTCCTCAATGGAAAGCGGCGTGCACATGCAAACCCGCCTACAAGAAACCGTGGAAGGCGTCTCGGTCGTCGCCATTTCTTACTATTTATTGGGATTGCTCAACTACGCCCTCAAGGCGGCCGCAAAAATGGGTCTACCTTTAGATCCAGGCTTGGTAACGGGCATCGCGGCCCCCTTTGTGATTGCTGCCATATTTCTGACAGGCCGGGCGCTGCGCCGTCACCTCAAGCATAAATCACCCGCAAAAAAGGACTAGGAAGGCGAGAGTTTAGCAATTAGCCAGCTCTCCGCCCAAATCCATCTTTTTGAGCCGCCACAAGCCCTCACTAGACTTGTGCCTACGGCCTATTGGCCTATAGTGCGGCCAAATTCACCCATGATGTTGGGGCCTGTAAGGGTGGAAATAAAGCCACATTTTATATGTGCTGAGCCGATTTTCCAAAAAATCCCAACAAACATGGGTCACTCCAGCCTAGAGCAGGCCTAATTCAATTCTGATAGAAAGCACTTGAAGATGAGCGAAGTGACAGACGTCAAAAAAGTCGTACTTGCCTATTCCGGCGGCCTCGACACCTCCGTCATTCTGAAATGGCTAAAAGAGACCTATAATTGTGAAGTTGTAACCTTCACAGCCGATCTAGGCCAAGGGGAAGAGCTTGAGCCAGCCCGTAAAAAGGCTGAATTGCTCGGCATCAAAGAAATCTACATTGAAGACATGCGCGAAGAATTTGTCCGCGATTATGTGTTCCCAATGTTCCGGGCCAATGCGCTGTACGAAGGCATCTACCTTCTAGGCACCTCTATCGCCCGTCCGCTCATCGCAAAACGCCAAATTGAAATTGCCAAAGAAACCGGTGCCGACGCCGTCTGTCATGGCGCAACTGGTAAAGGCAATGACCAAGTTCGTTTCGAACTGGGCTATTACGCGCTGAACCCAGACATTAAGGTCATCGCTCCTTGGCGCGAATGGGACCTAAACTCGCGCACCAAACTGATTGAGTTCGCCGAGCAACATCAAATTCCAATCGCCACAGACAAGCGCGGCGAAGCGCCGTTCTCCGTGGATGCCAATTTGCTGCACACCTCATCTGAGGGTAAAGCACTAGAAGATCCCGCAAACGAAGCGCCGGATTATATCTATCAGCGCTCAGTGACACCCGAAGCGGCTCCAGACAAAGCCACTTACATCGAAGTGGGTTTTGAACAAGGCGATGCTGTTTCAATCGACGGCGTGGCCATGAGCCCGGCAACCTTGCTGACCAAACTCAATGAATTAGGCGGCATTAACGGCATCGGCCAATTGGATTTGGTTGAAAACCGCTATGTCGGCATGAAGTCTCGCGGCGTTTACGAAACACCCGGCGGCACAATTTTACTGTCCGCTCACCGAGGCATAGAAACCCTTACGCTTGACCGAGGTGCAGCTCACTTAAAAGATGAGTTGATGCCCCGCTATGCAGAACTCATTTATAATGGCTTCTGGTGGAGCCCTGAGCGCGAAATGCTGCAAGCCTTGATCGACCACAGTCAAAAAATGGTCACTGGCTCCGTTCGCATGAAACTGTATAAAGGCAACGCAACCGTCGTTGGTCGCACATCGCCTTATTCGCTCTATTCCATGGAGCACGTCACATTTGAAGAAGACACAGTTTACGATCAACGTGATGCAGAAGGCTTTATTAAGCTCAATGCCCTACGTCTACGCCTTCTTCAAGCCCGCAACAACAGAGTAAAATAGAGCACCCGATGAGACTTGATCTTCTGCCAATCGGCAAAAACGCACCCTACGACCTCAACGCTGTAATCGAAGTGCCCGTCGGCGGCCAGCCTGTAAAATACGAGCTGGACAAAGCATCTGGCGCACTTGTGGTTGACCGCTTCTTGCACACAGCCATGAACTATCCGTGTAACTACGGCTTCATTCCCCACACCCTGTCTGACGATGGGGACCCAGTGGATGTGTTGATCGTTTCACGCATTCCCGTGGTACCTGGCTGCGTGATGCGCTGCCGTCCCATCGGTGTTTTGTTGATGACGGACGAAGCGGGTCAGGACGAAAAAATCCTCGCAGTGCCTGTTGATGCGTTGAACCCATACTACAAAGACGTCAAAAGCTATGAAGATCTCCCAGAGATCCTCATCAAGCGTATCTCCCACTTCTTCGAGCACTACAAAGATCTCGAAGAAAACAAATGGGTGAAAATTGATCGCTGGGGTGGCCCAGAAGAAGCTTTTGAGATGATCCGCAAGGGCATCA
>NVSO02000063.1 GCA_002401305.2 Rhodobiaceae bacterium
GAGCATTTTGAGCACATGCACCCACGTATGGGTCAGGCGATTAATGCCATCGGTAATATGACGGCTTGATAATGTCGCGCCTGAAATATTCTGAATTTGCTCGTCTAGTTTCAAATGCTCCGAGGCATCCTTACCGTAGAACTGTGCGCGCCATGCAGCGTTTTCAATCTCAAACCCATATGTCTCCCGGTAGGTTAAGATCTCAAGACCTTTAACTTTACCCTGAGAGGTGAGCGCAACAGCAATGTCGATGTTCTCATGTTTGCCTATGACTTGATCGACAATGAACCAACCGCCGTCTTGAGTTTTCCATACATTGAGTTTCTCATTGCGGACGTTGGCATCGGAACTGTCTTCGATCGCGTCGACTTGAGCGGAGGTAAGGGTTACCGCCACCTGTTCCATCGGCATATCTCCCCACAAGACCTGTTTGGCTTGGTCAATGGTGAGGTAGGTTTTGGCAGATAGCCTTGCACTCGAAAGTGCAAGGCCAGCCATAGCGAGAGCGATGGATTTACCAAATTCACGTCTATCCAATTTCATAATCCATCGCCTTTTTTAGAAGTTGTAAGCTACAGTTACACCCGCGTGGATGCGCTCGTGCTCATCCCAGTTTTTCCCACCTTCTGAGTAGGAATGCTGAGAACCGCCGCCCCAAACTTGTGCGAGAATACCAGCGGTAACCCACCAGTCTTTTTCGGCGTAGTGAACTGTTGGACCGAAGTAGTTACCATTCTGGTGTTGGCTACCAATACGGAAGTCATCCAGATCCCAGCTTGAACGGTGCAGACCTGGGTCTGTGACGCCAGCCTCTTCAGGGTTCAAATAATCTGACTGGTGGCGGAATTCCAAACCAACAAACCATTTAGGTGCGACGCGATAGGCAACGCCCGCAGAAACGTCCAAAGAAATTTCTTCTTCCAAAACGCCCGGGGAATTACGGCGCTCCAGTTCAACCTTCGTGTTCAACGCAAAGATCAGCGTATCATCCAAGAAGTTCTTTTGAAGGAAGATAGTACCGGGCACAGAGTTTTGGCTGATGTCTGCACCATCAAGACGATACTTTTCACGGCGCTCATAGCCTACGCCGAGAGACAGGCCGACAACGTCTTTGTAGGGGCTGAGCACGTTGTATTTCAAGGCAACTTCATAACCACCAAACTGGGTTTTGTTGAAACGACCGCCCGCTCCCCCTTGGGTGTCATACATTGGCTGCATGTTTGGATCATTGACGGAGTAATTGTGATCAAAGATCAAAATTTCTGCTGAAATGGTCAAAGAATCTGTGATGCCATATTCAATTTCAGGGCGGATGTCGTTGAAGACATAATCGCCTGTGCTTTTGCCAATCCGAGAGATGTTGCTCAATTTCAACTCGAATGTACCTTGTGGGCGCGTGTCTGTGCCTTTGGTGTAAAGCCACAGGCTTTCATCTGCCGATGCCACGTTGCTTGCGAGCATGCCACCTGCAAATGCGATGACGGATAGCAGTCCTTTGATCTTCATGTGTCTGTCCCCGGTCTTAGAATACGCATCAACTTTCTGATGCAATTAATGGCTTCCATTTTTGCTAGCCATTCTCATATGCAATTTTCCTATTGATAACGATACACATGTTCAATATCAATACTCCGATCTAGTTCAGGCGTATTTTCTGGGGTGTGTTGTGAAAAATGTCACTATCGGTCATAGGACCCCTACACCGTCCTATTTGATCTTGCTGCTCACAGCCCTAACTGCGGGCACATGCCCAGCACTTGCCTCCGAGACTGACATCGACCTTCAGGTCGCGGTTACGCTGCTCGAACCGATTTCTGTCTCGGCGACGCGACGCGCCGTGCACACCAAAGATGCCCCCCATAGCGTTTATGTGCAGGAGGCCGATCAGCTTTCCCATAAACAAGCGCGTAATCTTCCAGAAGCCTTGGCGCAAACGCCCGGTGTTATGGTGCAGAAGACGGCCAATGGACATGGCTCGCCTTTCATCCGGGGCTTTACGGGGTATCGGACGCTGACGTTGTTGGACGGCATTCGGTACAATAATTCGGTTTACCGCGACGGACCGAACGAATATTTCTCGCTCATTGATCTCAACTCGATTGAGAGTTTGACGCTTCTCTCGGGGCCCTCGTCAGTGCTTTATGGAAGCGATTCCATTGGTGGCACGGTTTATTTGTCTAGCAAACGAAGTGACTACGAGGCTGAGGAACCTGATACTTTTTATAAAAATGGCCGGGTCAACTATCGCTATTCGTCAGGTGAGCAGAGCCATATCGTTCGCACAGAAGGCAATGTCGGCGTTGGTGATGCATGGGGTTTACACATTGGGTATTCCCGTAAGGCCTTCGGGAATGTGCAAGCTGCTGAGCTGGGCGAACTTCCCCACACAGGCTATGACGAACAGAATGTTGATGCGCGTCTCGATGTTGCGTTGAGTTCACGTTGGACTTTTACCGCTGCCCACCAAAGCACAGATCAAGATGATGTTTGGCGCACGCATTCCACGATTTATTCCAAAAGCTTTGCGGGAACAAATGTTGGTTCGGATTTAAAGCGCTTAAAGGATCAAAAGCGCAGTCTCGATTATGTATCGGTAACGGGTGAGAAGCTTCACCGGGCTCTCGACGCGCTCACCCTCACCTTATCTCAGCAACGATGGGAAGAAGACGGCGACCGGATTAAAAACAGCGGCGACCAAATTTTGCAGGGTTTTCGCTCAACAATGAGTGGGCTTGACCTTCAACTGACGAGTTACACGCCCTTTGGGGAGCTCATCTACGGCGTCGATTATTACCGCGATGAAGTCGACAGTTACCGCACTGATTATAATCCAGATGGCAGCCTTGACCGAGTGCGCATTCAAGGCCCGGTTGGAGATGAGGCGATCTATCAGCAGTTTGGGCTCTTTGTGCAAGCCAATGTGCCACTGTCTGAACGTTTGGATTTGAATGTTGGCGGGCGCTATTCTTATGTAGCAGCAGAAATCGGGAAATATGAAGATCCGCTTTCTGGCACGGCGGCTTCTTATGAAAATAATTGGAGCAATTTCTCGAGCTCCCTGCGGGTTCTCTATGACCTAACGGGTGAGGGTTCCGACAAAGTATGGGCCGGTGTGAGCCAATCCTTCCGTGCGCCCAATATTGCGGACCTCAGTCGATATGGCAAAAGTCGTTCTACTGAAACAGAAGTCGCGGCGACAGATCTCAGCCCTGAAACTTTTCTGACTTATGAAATTGGTTACAAAAAGTTTTCACCACGTTATGAATTTGCAGCCACCTATTATTACACTGAGATCAGCGACCACATTACCAGCACGCCCACTGGACGCATTGTGGGCGGGCTAACAGAGGTGAGCAAACAAAACAGCGGCGCGGGATTTGTGCAAGGGGCTGAGTTGAGCGGTCAGTATAATTTGAATGAGGCGTTTGATGTGTTTGGCAATCTCACGTGGTTGGAAACATCGTTGCAAAATCCGGTCAGTGGGATCTTTGAACCGATCAGCCGCACCATGCCGTTTACGACGACGGCCGGCGTAAACTGGTATCCCGATGATCGTTATTGGTTTACGGCGAGTGCGACTTATGTTGCAGATGCAGATCAACTGAGTGAGGGAGACCTAAGCGACGGGGAGCGGATTCCCCCCGGTGGGACGCCAGGATATATGCTGCTCAATTTTTATGGCACCAGTCAGATATCGGACAATGTGACAATAGATTTAGCATTAAACAATATTCTGAATGAGGCTTATCGCTCACATGGGTCTGGCAGTAATGAGCCCGGCTTCGGGATGACACTTGGCCTCGAAGTTAGTTTCTAGCCGCTGCGCGTATTTGCTTTGCGGCTTGGGCCCGCTTTCGCATTTGTCGCTTTTTGACGATGGGGAAAAAAAACATATAGAGCCCGCTGAGCGACAACACCAAAAGCACTAAGCTTGCTGGTAAAAAGAGGCCCAGCTTTGCATAGTCATGAAAGTAAGTGCCGTCGTGGATGGCTTCGATCGTGCCGGACCGCCTATAGGCCACTTGCAATATCACGCCAGTTTGGTGATCAATTTGGATTTCCCAATCGTTCTTGGCGCGTATTTTTATGATGCCCTTTTTGGGCCGCACGTCGAGGCGCCCAATATCTGCCCAAGAGGTGATCCTGGCTTGGGGCACTTGTTTGGCCGCATCCAAGATGCCCGCAAAGCTTAGTTCTGGAACAGTGCCCTGGCCCTGCATGCTGGGCGGTTGAATCCAATCACTTTGCTTCTTGAGCAAGAGAAGAACGCCGGTGCCGATGACAATGATGATCGGAACGGCGCATAGGAGTGCCCCCCAATAGTGGGTTTTTCGGTTCCAGTACGTCCATTTGGCATTTGTCATCAGAAACCCTATTGCTCATGAGCCTAGGGTTTCATAGCTACAAATTCGACGCCTCGCAATGCATTTAAGTCGCATTGGTAAATTGAGCAGCCCCTACCGCCCTTAGGCAGAAGCTGGGAATACTGGCCAAAACTCAGTGATCTTGCCATTTTCGTAGACTGCTATGTCCCCAAATTGCAGGAATACTGTTTCGCTTTGGGTGGGACGCAGAAATACAAAATCATCAACCTGTATATCAAGGGA
>NVSO02000064.1 GCA_002401305.2 Rhodobiaceae bacterium
CACTCTGGCCCTGTTTTTCTATCTTCGTTCCGACGGTCCGTGGATGGCGCCATTTGCGATGGCACTTGCCGTTTGGCTCATAATGGGTGCTCTTTCCGAAATCAGCTGGCGCATTCGCCTCTTTCGGGGCCCGCTTAGGGATGCATGGCGCCGCGCAAGGCACCTACCACGTTCCGCGTGGGGCAGCGCAATTGCCCACGCTGGCGTTGGCGTCATGGTTGCAGGCATCGTCGGCATTTCAGCCTGGCGAGAAGAAGTGATCACGGCATTGCCCGTGGGCGAGAGCTTTAGCATCGCCCACTATGAAGTGCGGTTTGATGGCGTTGAAACCTATCAAGGCCCTAACTTCACGGCGCAAAGGGGGCAAGTAACGGTATTTACGCCAGACGGTAAACAAGTCGCTGTCATGTTCCCTGAAAAGCGGATCTACACAGTCAGCAAAATGCCAACAACCGAAGCCGCAATTCGAACTCGGTGGGTAGAAGATCTCTACATTGTACTTGGCGATGAAGATGACACCGGAAGCTGGGTGATGCGGGCGTATGTGAACCCAATTGTTCCGTGGATTTGGATCGGTGCGGTAATCATGACCTTTGGCGGCATGGTTTCTCTAACAGATCGACGCTTGCGCGTTGGCGCGCCTAAAGCTGCAAAAAAGAAGAGCAAGGGCCAAAGTCAAAAAGCAGAGGCGGAGCCATGATACGAACACTGCTGGCCGCCCTCATTTTAAGCCTGTCATTGCTAGCACCTGCCCTTGCTGTGGAGCCGGACGAGGTGATGGCGGATCCAGCCCTTGAGGCCCGCGCCCGTGCGCTCTCCATTGAACTTCGATGTCTGGTCTGCCAAAACCAATCCATCGATGGTAGTTCCGCACCTCTCGCGCGT
This sequence comes from Rhodobiaceae bacterium, assembly GCA_002401305.2. Lineage (GTDB taxonomy): Bacteria > Pseudomonadota > Alphaproteobacteria > Parvibaculales > Parvibaculaceae > NORP139. Next base: position 886 of record NVSO02000064.1, read on the forward strand.
GACCTGCGTATTCTGGTGCGCGAGCGGTTGGCCGCGGGGGAAAGCGATGAGCAAGTCATCAGTTTCATTGTGGATCGCTACGGCGAATTTGTTCTGCTCACACCGCGTTTGAGCAGTCACACGCTCATTTTATGGGGTGCCCCATTGCTCATTTTGCTTATCGGCGGTGGGCTGGTTGTGCGCTTGCTCCTACGTGCTGGTGCCAATGAGGACGTCCAGATAGAGGGCGTGGCCCAGCCATACGAAGATGGTCATCCGCTGGATGAGGAGGAAGTGGCGGCCTTGAGCGCGCTTCTCGAGCAAGATGCATCCGAGCTAAAGCAGAAGTGATCGACGGGTCCTCTAAAAAGACATGAACCATAAGGCGAATTGCTGCAAGCTCCCCTAAATCGAATTTTGGGAGGAAGACAGCATGGCGATCACCGCACAAAAAGTGACATTCACTGGCTCACTCGGCGAACCTCTGGCCGCACGATTAGAGCGCCCAGAAGGCACCGTGCGCGCCTATGCGCTATTCGCTCATTGTTTCACCTGTTCCAAAGATATTTTTGCAGCCGCGCGTATCGCTGAAGGTTTGGCCCGCCAAGGCATTGCAGTTTTACGTTTTGACTTTACCGGGCTGGGCATGAGTGGGGGCGACTTCGCCAACACTAATTTCTCCTCAAATGTGCAGGACTTGATTGCAGCGGCAGACTTTCTGCGTGAGAACTACGAGGCACCTGACATTTTGGTGGGCCACTCACTTGGCGGAGCAGCCGTTCTTGCCGCCGCGGAGCATGTGCCCGAAGCCGTGGCGGTCGCAACCATTGGTGCGCCGTCCAACGCCTCACACGTGGCAAATAATTTTGCAGATAAGACGGTAGATATTGAACGCGACGGCCAGGCTGAAGTGGATTTGAGCGGTCGTAAATTCATCATAAGAAAACAATTCCTCGATGATATTCGGGGGCACACGCTGACCGACAAAATAGGGAAGTTGAAGAAAGCACTGCTCGTATTTCATTCGCCGTTAGATAGCCAAGTCTCAATCACCAACGCCAACGAAATTTTCTCCGCAGCCAAGCACCCCAAGAGCTTTGTTTCCTTGGATAACGCCGATCATTTGCTGCGCAATAGAGATGATGCAAATTACGTTGCCGATGTTTTATCCGCGTGGGCGGAGCGCTATATCGACACGCCGCAACCGGCCAAAGTTGATCCGCTGCCAGCCGGTGTTGTTGAGGTGCATGAAACCCGGACAAGTAAATTTCAGCAACAAGTTAGGGTCGGCACGCACGAGTTTTTTGGGGATGAACCCAAGTCGGTGGGAGGGCAAGACACCGGACCAGCGCCTTATGATTTACTCTTGGCTGCATTGGGCACATGCACCGCCATGACGATGCGCCTCTATGCCGATCGCAAAGGCATTTCGGTCCCCGCATTCTCGGTAAAACTCAGCCACGCCAAAGAACATGCTGAAGATTGTGCCGACTGCGAGGAGGATTCGAAGGGGCTTTTGGATGTGATTCGACGCGATATCATCATCGAGGGTGAACATGATGATAAAATCATCGCTAAGTTATTGGAGATCGCCGACAAATGCCCGGTGCACAAGACCCTCCACAATTCCCCTCAAGTGATCACAAAACGGGTGGTATAGGCCGGTTTTGGCGCGTTTACGCGCGGAAGCAGTGGGTTGGATCACGAGGCGTGAAAACCTCAGTTTCCCGTATTAACAATTTGTAACCTGATGGACAGAAACATGTAAGGCGGAGTTCCTCATTCTCTCTCTCAAGAACGGGCACGGGGGTGTCTTTTATAAAGTGAGTAATAAATGTCTGAGGACTTTTTTACCAAGATCAAAAATGGAACGAGCCAGAAGGATGTTAAAACCTTTGGGCTCGCGGCCTCGTTGGCCGCAGTCGGTGTGCTTGCCTTCGGTTTGACCGGGCAACCTGCCGCGGTACATGCTGCCCCCTTATCTGCCCCTTCAATGACACAACAACGCCCCGGTGGATTTGCAGACCTAGTGGAGGAGGTCTCTCCAGCGGTGGTGTCTATTCGTGTGACCCAATTGGCAGCGAAAGCGCCAGCGCAAAATGGTGCACAACGCTCCCAACGAGGGCTGCCACAAGGCCATCCCTTAGAGCGATTTTTCCGTAACCGTCCCGGTGGCGGAAAAGACCAACAACAACCACGTCGGCGCGGCATGTCGCAAGGCTCAGGCTTTGTCATTTCCGCAGACGGCTATGTGGTGACGAACAATCACGTTGTTGAAGGCGGCGATGAAATTACCGTGGTGTGGAGCGATGGTACTGAGCGCGTTGCAACTCTTATTGGCACTGACAAGAAAACAGATTTGGCACTCCTACGTGTCGAAGCTGATATGGATCTACCCTACGTCGTCTTTGGCAGTTCTGACGGCTTGCGTGTGGGAGACTGGGTAGTCGCTGTGGGCAATCCCTTCGGTTTGGGGGGCACTGTTACCGCAGGTATCGTTTCGGCGCGTGGTCGTGATATCGGCGCAGGTCCCTATGATGACTTCATTCAAATTGATGCCTCCATCAACCGGGGCAATTCCGGTGGCCCAACATTTGGGCTAGACGGTCAGGTCGTGGGCGTTAACACAGCCATCTATTCACCATGTGGCGGCAATGTCGGCATTGGGTTTGCGATCCCGTCCGAACTGGCCCAGAAAGTGATTGCAGAGCTCAAAGAGAACGGCAGCGTTGAACGCGGTTGGTTGGGTGTCGGCATTCAGCCTGTGAGCCCGGAAATTGCGGAGAGCTTGGAGCTTGAGGGAACCAAAGGCGCTTTGGTGGCTAATGTCGCTAAAGGCAGCCCAGCCGAACGTGCAGGCCTACAGACAGGAGACATCATTCGCACCATCAATGGCGTGCAAATGGATGAACCGAAATCTGTAAGCCGCGCTGTGGCAGACCTTGATCCAAATGCAGACGCTAAACTGAATATTTGGCGCGATGGCAAAGACAAAAAGATTACCGTGAAATTGGGCCGCGCACCGGGTGACCAGGTTGCAGCTCTTGAAACCACTCCTTCCGATCTGGAAGAATTGGGCCTTGCGCTCACGTCTTCAGAGCAAGGGGTGACCATTAGCGGTGTAGACCCAACCAGCCAAGCCGCTGAAAAGGGGCTCCGCCCCGGCGACATAATTGTCAAAGTGGCTGGCAAAGAAGTTTCCTCACCAGAAGACGTATCCCGTGAAATCAAACGGGTTCGGGAGGATGATCGTAAAGCGGTTCTTCTCTTGGTGAAAAAAGAGAATGGTCAGCGCTTTGTTGCGCTGAGCTTAGAAGACGCATAATTGCGTATACCATGTTCCTTTTCTCCAAGGGAACATGTTGGAGACGGTGGCTCGATATACATCAAGTCAACAGGGAACTACGTTTATGGTTTTGTACCCCGCGAGGTCATCAACGTAGTTCCCGGCTCCAGCTTCCTGTCAGACACATCCCAATAGATTTAAAGTTGCCAAGAGAGTGCTCAGCAAGCCCCTCAGAACGATAGCTAGCGCATGGCTATAAAATTCGTTTATGCTGTGCCATAAATTACCCAAATTCCTTAGGCAAGCTAATCGGGTGGGTACTAAATGGAACAAGGGCCTTTTTGATGCGTATACTTGTAATCGAAGACGATTTAGAAGCAGCAGCCTATGTAACAAAGGGTTTGCGCGAAAGCGGTCATGTCGTTGACCACGCGGCGGACGGCGAAGAAGGCTTAAGTCTCGCTTTGGCCGGAAATTTCGACATGCTCATTGTTGACCGCATGCTCCCCAAACGTGACGGCCTCTCGTTGGTTAAAACCTTGCGAGAGCAGGGCGCTACAACGCCTGTCCTCTTCCTAAGTGCGTTAGGTGAAGTAGATGACCGTGTAAAAGGCCTGCGCGCAGGAGGCGACGATTACCTGACAAAGCCATTCGCCTTTGTAGAGCTCCTCGCGCGCATTGAAGTGTTGGTGCGGCGTGCAGCCCCTGAACAAGTGCAAACAAAAATTCAGGTAAGCGATTTGGAAATTGATTTGCTGGGCCGCAAAGTCACCCGGAACGGTCAGGCGATTGACCTTCAGCCGCGCGAGTTCAGGCTTCTTGAATATCTTATGAAACACACAGGCCAAGTGGTGACGCGAACGATGTTGCTAGAAAATGTATGGGAATATCATTTTGACCCCCAGACAAATGTGATCGATGTACACATGTCTCGGCTGCGAGGAAAAATCGACAAAAACTTTGAAACGCCGTTGATCCATACGATCCGTGGTGCGGGGTATTCTCTACGTGCAGCAGGCTAAGCTCCTCAAAACCTCAACCTTCCGGCTGGCGATCATCTACTTGGCGCTCTTCGTCACGTCGGTAATTACGCTGTTGGGTTACATCTATTGGACGACGGCGGGTAACTTGAACCGTCAGACGGTGGAAGCGGTAAATACTGAAATGCGGGACCTGGCGCAGCGTTACAGGTCCGGCGGACTGCCTTTGCTGGTCCACACAGTTATTCAACGCAGCCGAGATCCGCGTCAAAGCCTGTACCTGGTGATGGACAATCGCGGCAATGTCCTTGCGGGCAACTTACTCGACATTCCACAATCTCGCCCAACCCAAGAAGGGTGGAAAGATTTCACCTACATCCGGTTGAATATGGAAGGGCAAGAGCGCCGACCCGGCATTGGTCGTGAGCAACGTCTTCCCGGAAATTTTTATCTATTGGTGGGGCGCGATGTCAAAGACGTGCGCCAAATCGAAACCTTGATTACCTCATCGCTTGCATGGGCCGTTGCGTTGACCATTGGGCTCGGGCTCATCGGTGGCCTTATTATGAGCCGAAACATGCTGGCGCGTTTGGATGACATCAATAAAACCAGCCGGGAAATTATGGGCGGCGATCTTTCCCGACGTATTCCGGTAAGTGGCACCGGCGATGAATTGGATCAATTGGCTGAAAATCTCAACAATATGCTTGAGCAAATAGAAGCCCTGATGATCGGTATGCGCCAAGTCACCGATAACATCGCCCATGATTTGCGCTCTCCCCTCAATCGATTGCGCAACCGCGTTGAAGTGACATTAATTTCAGAAAACAGCACAACGCAAGATTACCGAGAGGCACTGGAACGCACGATCAGTGAGGCTGACTATTTGTTGGCCACCTTCAATGCGCTGCTGTCCATTGCCAGAGCTGAAGCAGGCAATAGTCGCGAAAGCATGGAATGGATCAATCTATCCGATTTGGTGGAAACGGCTGGAGAACTCTACGAGCCGCTCATCGAAGAGCAGGGAGGGGTGCTGTCACTGTCGGTAGAGAACAACCTGCGCCTCTTTGCCAATAGAGAGCTCTTGTCTCAGGCAATTCTCAACACCCTCGATAATGCCATCAAACATGGGGCGCCGGGTGAGGGGGGGGACGCGAAAATTGCACTCTCTGCAATACGTGTAGATGCCACTATCACCATCAAGATCAGTGATGGGGGCCAAGGCATTCCTATTGAAGAGCGGTCGCACGTAATGGAACGTTTCGTGCGATTGGAAGCCAGCCGCAATGCACCGGGCACTGGGTTGGGGTTGAGTTTGGTCGCTGCCGCAACACGTCTTCATGGTGGCACTGTGGAGTTGGGAGACAATGAGCCAGGGCTTACTGTCTCGCTCATCCTACCTGCACCACGCGACTGAGAGACCCCATTCGAATCAAAAAGAGATGCCGAATCAAAATTGGGACTAGAAGGAATCAGCGTCCCTATGCGTGATTCTTTCAACCAGATGATGAATATTTCTGTTCATAACGCGCTTTTTTCGCACCAAAACGAGCCGATTTGCAAAAAAAGCCCGTCAGAAGGCCGTCTCGTGCATAATTTCGTAGCGAGCTCTACCGAGTTTTGTTATGGGTTTTAGGGTTAAGAGCCACGATGATGGCTCTCTTTTGGGCCACCAAAGCGGCGAATTGGCAAGGAGATTACGGACATGAGTAAAGCGTTATTCATTGAGAATGTTGCGGACAAAGGCGGACTGAGTAAAGCCGAAGCTAAACGTATGGTTGAACTTATTTTCGGGGAAATCGAAGCAGGTTTGAAAAAAAGTAAGAAGGAAGGAAAGTACACAATCGGCACTTTCGGTACCTTCACTATCTCTCAGCGTAAAGCACGCAAAGGACGTAACCCACAGACTGGCGAAGAGATTAAAATCAAAGCCAAGAAGACATTGCGGTTCCGTCCTTCAGCTCAGTTGAAAGCTTCAGCAGGCTGCTAAAAATTTACAGTTGCATGCGCTCTGATGCGCGGCTTCTGAATTGGAAGGGCTTGCCGGGGAGGCAGGCCCTTTTCATTTTGAACTTCAAAACGCTCAACAAGGTTGGACGATAGGATGACGAAAACAGGTTCTCTTCTTGTGGATGCGATGGGCGCGCTGCCAGCTCCGTTTGATAGGGACAAAGTTCGTCATGCCACAGTTGATCTGACGACAAAGATCAACCAATTACGTCCCCCCCAATTATCTGCCGCGCTGATCACGACGATTGACGACCCCAAAATTATGCTCCTGCTTGAGAGCGTCTTTGGCAATTCGCCCTATCTGACACGGCTGCTGGTCGCGCGCCCCGAAATGCTCCTATCCCTGAGCCGGCAATCCATCAGCGATACATTGGAAGGCTTATTTGCCAGCCTGTGGGTGGATGGTTTAGCGGCAGACAGCGAGGCAGAGCTGATGAAAGTTCTGCGCCAAGCCAAAGCCGAAACCGCTTTCCTAATAGCCCTCGCAGATATATCTAGCGCATGGACGGTCGTCCAAGTCACAGAAACACTGTCGCACTTCGCCGACACAGCCCTCTCAGTCTCCATAGAGTGGTTGCTGCGGGAGGCGTATAAAGCAGGTCGCATTGACCGTTCTGGGCTGCCAGACGCGTTCGAAGAGGTCTTGGCGGACCAAGCCAGACGGCGGGTTCTCTCTCCCCTATCGGGCCTTGTTGTTCTGGCCATGGGAAAATACGGTGCGTTTGAGCTCAACTATTCAAGCGACATCGACATTGTTATTTTTTACGATCCCGACAAATTGCCCCTGGCCGATGATTTGTACCCATCAGACTTTTTCGTGAAACTCACCAAGTCGGTTGCGCGCATCATGCAAGACCGGACGCAAGACGGGTATGTGTTTAGAACAGACCTCCGGTTGCGCCCAGATCCCGGCGGCACGTCCGTGGCGGTATCTCTGCCAGCCGCAGCGATCTATTACGAAAGCCGCGGTCAAAACTGGGAACGGGCAGCCTTCATCAAGGCCCGTCCAGTTGCGGGCGATATTGGGCAGGGCGTCGAATTCCTAAAAGACTTGGCCCCTTTCATTTGGCGCAAGAATTTGGACTTTGCTGCCATTGAAGATGTGCACTCCATGAAGCGGCAAATCCATGCTGTAGGCGGACACAGCAAAGTTGCCGTCGGCGGCCATAACATTAAGCTGGGCAGAGGCGGCATCCGTGAAATCGAATTCTTCGTCCAAACCCAACAACTTATTGCCGGTGGACGTGATGAAGAACTTCGAGGGGCACAAACGCTCGTCATGCTGGATATGTTGGCGGGCAAAGGATGGATTGAAAATGAAACCGCGCGCGAGTTAAAACACGCTTACAAGTTTTTGCGTCGGTTGGAACATCGATTGCAAATGATCGAAGATGCTCAAACCCACTCTATCCCGAGCACACCAGAGGGGCTCGCGCATATCGCCTGCTTCAGCGGGGAAGGGAGCGTGGAAAATTTCAGCGCGTCTTTGATCGCTCAATTAAGCTGCGTGCAGTCCCATTATGCCAATCTATTTGAAACCGCCCCTCCTTTAGCAGAAGAGAGCGGCAATCTCGTTTTCACCGGTGCCGATGATGATCCCAGCACATTGGACAGCTTAGCAGAGCTTGGCTTTAAGCAAACAAAAAGCATGTCCGCCACGATCCGGAGTTGGCACACCGGTCGGTTTGCCGCGACACGCAACCCTAGAAGCAGAGAGCGCCTGACAGCGCTGATGCCGCAATTGTTGCGAAGCCTTGGGCGCACGTCTGATCCCGATGTCGCCTTTGCCCGCTTCCATGACTTTCTCGTGGGTTTACCTGCCGGAGTGCAGCTTTTCTCATTGATTTACTCCAATCCATGGCTGTTGGATCTGCTGGCGGACATTTGTGGAACCGCCCCTCAGTTGGCGCTGTACTTGAGTAAAAACTCCAACGTCTTAGACGCCGTGATCGCCCCAGACTTCTTCGAAACCTTGGCGGCCCCTATCGTGTTGCGTGAAGAGGTCGATGCACAATTGGCCGGCGTGGACGACTATGAAACGGCGCTCGATAAAATGCGTATCTGGGCGCGCGAGCAACGCTTTAAGCTGGGCACCCGTATTTTGATGGGAAGTGCGGACGCGGAGGAGGCGGGCCCCGCCTACGCACATCTTGCCAGTGAAATTATACAAGGGTTAAAACCGGTCGCCGAGCGGGAGGTGATGAAGCGCCATGGACGTTTGCCTTTAAGTCAAAGTGTCGTGCTGGCCATGGGTAAATTGGGTAGCGAAGAAATGAGCGCTGAATCTGATTTAGATTTGATCGTGATCTATGATCAAGAAGACCCTGACGTCTATTCCCAAGGCGATAAGCCGGTGATGGGAGCGCAATACTTCGCAAAGACATCTCAGCGTCTGATCAATGCCCTCACCGCCCCCACAGGCGAAGGGCGCCTATATGAGGTCGATATGCGGTTGCGGCCTTCAGGCAATGCCGGCCCGATAGCAACACGCTTAGAAAGTTTCATCGCCTACCAACGTACCCAAGCATGGACCTGGGAACATATGGCGCTGACCCGTGCCCGTGTCGTGTGCGGAGCACCGGACCTTCAGGCAAAGGTTGAGGCCGCAATCACCGATATACTCACGCAGCAACGTGAGGGCGAAAAACTGAGTGTTGATGTTCGCAGCATGCGTAACCGTATCGCCACTGAGTTTCCAAGCAAAAACCCATGGGACTTGAAATATGTGCGGGGAGGGCTCCTCGATATCGAGTTCATCGCTCAATATTTACAA
>NVSO02000065.1 GCA_002401305.2 Rhodobiaceae bacterium
GTTGTTCTATTCTCTTTCTTTCTTGCCCTTCCCTTTCTCTACAAACTTCTTTTCGGCACCTCTGCTTTGCTCTTTTTTAGTGGCGCAGTGGGCATGGAATTGGCTGGCGGATGGCTTTTGACCACCTACGGTGAAGAAAGCCTTCTCTACACCGGTGGGTATTTGGTCGAAGAAGCTTTGGAGATGACTGGATTGACTGTATTGCTACCTTCCCTTTTAGCGTACATCCGTCGGCAATTCCCCCATGCTCGGCTTATCACCGCTTAGGCCCAATCGGCTCATTTTCCCACGACAAATCATCAGACTCTTGGGCGTTCACCCTTGACTCTGACAGGCGTCATCCCTATTTCTGTTAAGTCGATTGGCACTCACCTCCATAGAGTGCTAACGATTTAATTTTTCGCAATGAATTCAGCCACTTAGGCTTTTTTCAAGGGAGACTATGCATGAAATTCCGTCCGTTGCATGACCGCGTGCTGGTTCGGCGTGTTGAAGAAGACACGAAAACCGCTGGTGGGATCATTATCCCAGAAACAGCTCAAGAAAAGCCTTCACAAGGTGAAGTCTTGGCAGCTGGTACTGGCCTTAAAGACGAAGCCGGTAAAGTTACCGCGCTTGACGTGAAAAAAGGCGACAAAATCTTGTTCGGCAAATGGTCTGGCACAGAAATCAAAGTTGACGGCGAAGATCTGCTGATCATGAAAGAATCCGACATCCTCGGGATCATCGAATAATCAACTGCCCTTTCTCGCGCGAGGCGCAGCTTTCTGCTGCCCGCGCATTAAGACTGCACTTGATCTCATCAGATAAGGATCTGACTAATGGCTAAAGAAGTAAAATTCGGTTCAGACGCCCGCGATCGCATGTTGGCTGGTGTCGACATTCTCGCAAATGCTGTAAAAGTGACACTCGGTCCTAAAGGCCGTAATGTTGTCATCGACAAAGCTTTCGGTGCACCTCGCATCACGAAAGATGGCGTTACAGTTGCTAAAGAAATCGAACTTGACGATAAGTTTGAAAACATGGGCGCACAAATGGTGCGTGAAGTAGCGTCAAAAACAAATGACACTGCTGGTGATGGCACAACAACTGCCACTGTTTTGGCCCAAGCGATTGTTCGCGGTGGTGTTAAAGCGGTTGCAGCTGGCTTGAACCCAATGGACCTGAAACGTGGTATCGACCGTGCGGTTGCTGTTGCGATTGCAGACCTGACCAAGCGCTCCAAAAAAGTGAAGTCTAACGAAGAGATCGCTCAAGTCGGCACCATCTCTGCGAATGGCGAATCTGAAATCGGCGAAATGATCGCTGAAGCAATGGAAAAAGTCGGCAACGAAGGCGTTATCACTGTTGAAGAAGCTAAGTCTTTGGAGAGTGAGCTTGAAGTTGTTGAGGGCATGCAGTTTGACCGTGGTTACCTGTCTCCTTACTTCATCACCAATGCTGAGAAAATGATTGCAGAATTGGAAGACCCTTACATTTTGCTTCACGAAGCAAAACTGTCTTCCATGCAAGCAATGGTTCCAATTCTCGAAGCCGTTGTTCAGTCTGGCAAGCCACCCTTGATCATCGCTGAAGACATTGAAGGCGAAGCGCTTGCAACTTTGGTTGTGAATAAATTGCGCGGCGGCCTGAAAATTGCTGCTGTTAAAGCTCCGGGCTTCGGTGATCGTCGTAAAGCAATGCTTGAAGACATCGCTATCCTGACTGGTGGCCAAGTGATCTCCGAAGATCTCGGCATCAAAATGGAAAACGTGACCCTCGACATGCTCGGCACTGCTAAGCGCGTTGAAATCACTAAAGAAGACACCATCATCGTTGATGGCGCTGGCAAGAAAAAAGACATCTCTGCACGTGTTGATCAGATTAAACACCAAGCAGAAGAAACTTCTTCTGACTACGACCGTGAAAAACTTCAAGAGCGTTTGGCTAAATTGGCCGGCGGTGTTGCTATTCTTAAAGTTGGCGGCGTTACCGAAGTTGAAGTTAAAGAACGCAAAGACCGCGTTGATGATGCATTGAACGCAACACGCGCTGCGGTTGAAGAAGGCATCGTTCCTGGTGGTGGTTGTGCATTGCTTCGTGCTGGTAAAGCAGTTGACGCATTGGAAGACGAAAATGGCGACATTCAAGCGGGTATCCGCATTGTACGTCGTGCATTGGAAGCTCCTATTCGCCAGATCTCTGAAAATGCTGGTGTTGAAGGTTCCATCGTTGTTGACCGCGTTCTGAACGGCAAAGCAAGCTTCGGCTTCAATGCGCAGACAGAAGAATATGTCGACATGGTTGAAGCTGGCATCATCGATCCTACGAAAGTAGTTCGTACAGCTCTTCAGGATGCAGCATCTGTTGCTTCTTTGTTGATCACCACAGAAGCCATGATTGCTGAAAAGCCATCTGAAGGCGGCGCTGCTGGTGGCGGCATGCCTGACATGGGCGGCATGGGCGGCATGGGTGGTATGGGCGGCATGATGTAAGCTCACGCTTACTCATACTGCTGAGATCATCTCAGACAATTGATCGGCCTCTCCTAACGGAGGGGCCGATTTTGTATGTGCGGATGGTTTTGTGTATGCGGAGAGATGGATTGCACGGGGAAAGAGCCTTCTCATCAGCGCAACCGTAACCCTCAACACCCCCACAGCAACACACTCGGGCTTGTTCCGGGTGTCCATCTGTCGGCTGGCTTGCAGCACAACGGATAGCTGCTCAAAATACCCCGAATTGATCAAAAAGCAAAAGTTTGCTATGGTCCATATTCTATCCCTTTTGGGTCATTTTAAATGGAGGACGATATGTTCACCAAACTTTTGAATGTCCCCAATGAACTCCTGATTTCTTCCGAATCAGGTTCCGGTTATTAGGGGATGTGAAACGAGGCTAGTAGGAAGTGAAAGAGATATTTGAATAGCTCCCTTCGGGGAAGAGTTCGATTTTTCAATCCTGCCTTGGTCGGAAGAACCGAGGTTTGACTGTTATGGGAGTGGAGCAGACCGGAACAAAGTGGATTTAAGCCCCGCAAGTCGGTGACTTGAGGATAACCTTATTGAAGTGGAATGTATCGCTTTACTCCCGCCTCACCTTGACCATTGAGTATGCACTGATTTTGGCAGCGTGTTAAAATTTAGCCCATCGACAACACCCCACAGCGTCACACTCGGACTTGTTCCGGGTGTCCAGCTATCGGCTGGCTCACAGCACTACAGATACGCCACGCAAGCGGAGGGGTGGATTGCCGGGACCAGCCCGGCAATGACGCATTCTTTTGGTGGGAAGCTTCTTCGGCTTAGCCTTCAACTTTGGAGAAGTTGGCGACTTGGCCCAGAGCGGAACGGATTTGGGATAGAAGTAGAAGGCGGTTTTTCCGCACGCCTGCATCTTCCGCATTCACAACCACATCTTCGAAGAACCGGTCAACGGGTGCCCGAAGTTTTGCCAAGGCTGACATGGCTGCAGCGAAATCTTCTGTCCCAACAGCGGTGCCCGCTTCACGGCTAGCCTCTTCAATTTGAGCAAACAAGGCGCGTTCGGCCTCGTCTTCGAACAAGCTGGCGTCCGCTGTGCCTTGATAGGCAGTTCCATCTTTTTTCTCTTCAGCTCTCAGAATATTGATGGCCCGCTTATAGCCTGCAAGCAGGTTTTTGCCGTCATCGGTATCCAAGAAACTTGAAAGCGCTTCAACGCGTTTCACGATAAGCACAAGGTCATCTTGACCGCCCAGCGCAAACACAGCGTCCACCAAATCGTGACGTGTGCCTTTGTCGCGCAAATGTACTTTCAGGCGATCACCAAAGAAGGACAGTAGGTTTTCATTTTCCGGCACTGCGCCCCCCGCCTTCGCAAAGACGTCAAGCAAAGGTGCCCGTAGGTTGCCTTCTAAAATCATACGGATAATGCCAAGGGCGGCACGGCGCAGAGCATAAGGATCCTTCGACCCCGTTGGCTTTTCATCGATGGACCAGAAACCAATCAATGTGTCCAATTTATCCGCCAAGGATACGGCCAGCGCGACACCGCCGGTCGGCACGTCATCGGACGGGCCCTGAGGTTGGTAGTGCTGAGCGATCGCGTCTGCAACTTGAACGTCGAGGCCATCATTCTTCGCGTAATATTGGCCCATCAAGCCTTGTAGCTCTGGAAATTCGAAGACCATGCCAGACACAAGGTCGGCCTTGCACAAGGCCCCTGCTTGTTCAGCAAGCGCCTTGTCAGCCCCTGTGATTTGGGCAAGTGCGCCAGCCAACGTGGAGATACGGGTGGTCTTTTCAGCAACCGTGCCCAGCTTGGCGTGGAAAACCACTTTCTCCAGTTTCGGCAAATAATCTTCAAGACGGTTTTTCTTGTCTTCGTCCCACAAGAAGCGGGCATCGGAGAAGCGGGCGCGCAGGACACGCTCGTTGCCGTTGATCACTGCTGCACCCGCGTCGTCTGGGTCAATGTTTGATACAACAATAAATCGGGGTGCGAGCGCGCCGGTTTTGGGGTCACGTAGCGCGAAATACTTTTGGTTGGCGCGCATGGTGGAGGTCAAAACCTCCTGCGGCACGCTCATAAACTCATCATCAATTTTGCCCATGAAAACGGTTGGCCATTCGATGAGGCCAGATACTTCTTTGAGCAAGGCTTGGTCGTTGATCAACTCAAGGCCCTGTGCCTGCGCTAGGCTTTGCGCATCAGCCCAAATGTGCTGTGCACGATCTTCCGCGTCGAGCATCACCCGATGAGCAGATAGCTTCTCTTCATAGTCTTCGAATGACCGAACGGAAAAACTTTCCGGCGCCAAGAAGCGGTGACCTTTACTTGTGTCACCGGACACGATGCCGTCGACGTCAAAAGGTACTACTTCGCCATCGAACACGCAGAGAATGGATTGCAGCGGACGCACCCAACGCAAAGTGCCATTACCCCAGCGCATGGATTTTGCCCATGGGAAATTACGGATCACTTTGGGTACAATTTGTGCGATCAGATCGGGCAAAGGTTGCCCTTTCTTCTCCATGACAGCCACATAGAAGCTGCCCTTTTTGTCTTCACGCTGCTCGCATTGCTCAATCGTCAAGCCAGTGGATTTCAAGAAGCCGGCCAGCGCTTTCTCAGGCGCACCAACGCGGGGACCTTTGCGTTCCTCTTTGCGATCTGCTTGAGCTACCGGCAGACCTGTGATGCACAAGGTCAACCGACGCGGTGTGACGAAGGCTTTAGCGGCTTCGCCGAAAACATCGTTAGATGCCAAGGCTTCCGTCACAAGCTTTTGTAAGTCAGCCGCCGCTTTGGCTTGCATGCGTGCAGGAATTTCCTCGGAGAAAAGTTCTAGAAGAAGTTCAGCCATTATTCTGCTCCCTCTTCTGATACCGCACCGGAGGCGGGCGTCTTAAGCCACGCCGCACAACATGCTTTTGCCAACGTCCGTACACGGCCAATATAGGCTTGTCGTTCGGTCACTGAAATCACGCCCCGTGCGTCCAGCAAATTGAAATTGTGACTGGCTTTGATGCATTGATCATAGGCAGGCATCGCAAGCGGGGGATCATTCTCAAGCAAGGACATACATTCGGATTCTGCATCTTTAAAATGCTGGAACAATATATCTGTGTTCGCGGCATTAAAATTGTAGTGGGAATATTCAAATTCGTTTTGTTTAAAGACGTCGCCGTAAGTGACTTTCTCGTCGCCTTCTTTGCCGTTGAAGTTCAGCTCATAGCCATCATCCACGCCTTGGATGTACATCGCCAAGCGCTCTAGCCCGTAAGTCAATTCACCGGCAACTGGGGAGCAGTCAAAACCGCCCACTTGTTGGAAATAGGTGAACTGGGAGACTTCCATGCCGTCGCACCATACTTCCCAGCCAAGGCCCCAGGCGCCTAATGTGGGGCTTTCCCAATCATCCTCAACAAAGCGGATGTCATGTTTTTTGGGGTCGATGCCCAGAGCATAGAGGCTGTTCAAATACAGCTCCTGAATGTTCTCGGGGGATGGCTTCAGGATCACTTGAAACTGGTAATAGTGCTGGAACCGGTTGGGGTTCGTGCCGTAGCGCCCGTCTGTTGGGCGGCGTGATGGCTGGACATAGGCCGCGTTCCACGGCTTAGGGCCCAACGCTCGCAAGGTGGTCGCTGGGTGAAACGTACCCGCGCCCATTTCAATGTCGTAGGGCTGAAGAAGTGTACAGCCGTAATCTGCCCAATAGCGTTGCAGCGTCAAAATAAGGTTCTGAAAGGAGGTGTCTTGTCCTGTGGCGGTCGCCATGGCGCACTCTTCTGTTGGGCTTTTAAGGAAGCGATGTGGAACGTCTAGAAATAGATAGTCGGATGCTTAAAGCCCTCAACGGACTTCTTGCCCCTTTTTGTCGGCAGCGAGGCAAAGTAACTGTGCCCAAGACAGGGGTCAAGGGCCCACAAGGCTTGCGAACAGGTTGATTTTAAAAGGAAATGGGCCCGCTTCTTAATGGGGGTGTTCTTTTGCTTCTGAGGGAGCTGGCACATAAATGCCTGCGTCATCGCGCGCCAGATGACCCAGATCACGCGGCTCAGGAGGACCTGTGCGCTTAGCTTCCGCCCCTCGGATGATTTCCTCAACTTCGGCCTGCTTCTGTTTGATTTTGTCATAGAGACGGTAAGCCGCAAAAGCAGCTCCCATAATCAATCCAGTTACAACAAAATCAGCCATCTTTAGCTCCTCTGGTAGCGTTTTACTTTGTGCTCCCCAGCATGGGGCATTATTGCCGAAATTCGCCCAAAAACAAATGAATTTCCTCAGGGGCGCTATGGTTTCTCGGCCCTGAGGAACCTTGTCACCAAAATATGTCTTTAAGTGGGTAGCGGTGTCTATTTTTTCAGGCTATAGGATCGCCCCCGCCTCATCTGATGAGGAACGTCTGCGTGGCTTTGGAATAGTGATATGAATATTGAAATATTAGGGAGCGTTGCGGCTGTTTTCACAACTCTCTCCTTTGTGCCCCAAGCTGTCAAAGTTGTGCAGGAGCGTAATACCGAAGCCATTTCATTGGGCATGTATCTAATGTTTACCCTCGGGGTATGCCTTTGGTTGGCTTATGGTCTCGTGCTGGAAAGTGTGCCCCTTATTGCCGCCAACAGCGTCACTTTGCTGCTGGCAGGAACCATTTTAAGCCTCAAATTGAAGGACACCTTCGGGCAGTCAACCAAGTAGCCCCCTAGGCACTTGCCGCAGGGCGCACCTGATTCTTCGATCAAGGGTTACAAGCCGAAGCGTGACCACAACGTTTTGGTTTCTAGCGTTTCCACTAGGCCTTGTGCCAGATTGCCGGCGATATCATTTGGCAGCCCTTCGATCATGGACGTCGCGCCTTGCGATGGGGTGGCACTGCTCATGCCCATCATTTTGCGCATCCATGATTGTTTTGATCCAACAATACGCATATCAACTTTGTCGCCAAACTTTTCTCGCATGGTCGCCCGAATATCTCCAATGCCATCGATCAAGCCAAGCTCGACGCCTTTGGCCCCGACCCAAAATTCGCCGGTGAAGAGTTTTGTTTGACCGTCGCCCTCTTTCAGGCGGTCGCCTCGACTGGTGCGCACGAGCTGCTTAAAGCTCTCATGAACTTCGCTTTGCAAATCAAGCAACCGCTGCACATCTTCGGGGTTTTCTTTCACGAAGGGGTCGAGGCTTGACTTGTTCTCACCCGACGTATGGACGCGGCGCTCAATCCCTACTTTTTCGATCAAGCTGGTAAATCCAAACCCGGATGAGATGACGCCAATAGACCCCACGATGGAGCTTTCATCGGCGTAAACTTCATCGGCAGCGCACGCCAGCATATAGCCGCCGGACGCAGCTACATCTTCCACAAAGGCGTAAACGGGCAGTTCTTTTTCA
>NVSO02000066.1 GCA_002401305.2 Rhodobiaceae bacterium
CCCGTGACACCGCGTGCTTGATCTGAGGCTAGATAGCTAGCCACGGAGGCAATTTCATCAGCGTCCAGCAAACACTTTTGAATATTGGCCTTAAAGTAAGCCAAGTTCTTTGAGAACAGCTGTTTGATCGAAGTAAGGACGCTCACAGACTATTTTGTCTGAGTTCTTTGCAAATTCGAAAGTTGCTGCCATGCGCACTCGGAAAGATTTTCCCGTCGCTTCCACTACTTTAGAGCCTAACTTTAACGGACCAAGGTGGGTGCCGGTTAGGAAAAATTCCACGTGCACGGTATTATTATCGCCCGCCCCCACTGAAATGATCTCATTGGCTTGGTCGGGAAACGGGGTACGTGAGGCATCGAAGTAGCCACGCACGGCTTCTTCTCCGTCAAACACTTGCCCGGTGCCAAACATTTCGTAGCGGGGGTGCTGGAATGTTGCGATTACCGCATCCCAGTCGCACTCGCATTCAAGAGCCATGTGGTCGCGTACCGTCTTTAGACGGGCTTGAGTGAGGTCGGTCATCGTCGTTTCCCTTTTGGACTTATCTTTGATTTTATTTCGTAAGCTGATTACTTAACGATACGGATCTGATCTGATCCATCCCAGTCAATCGAGGCTTTGCGGATGTGTTCGAACATCTGGCCTTTGGTGCCGGAGATGTCTGAAATCTCTACGATTGTTCCGGGGTGGGACTGGGTGTCGAAATAGGCAAACCGGCCCTTCTCGCCGCCAATCTGGCCTTCATGGCCCACCTTGTAACCCGCGGCCAAGGCCTTGTCGTACAGCTCTTGGTAGTTTTGGGTCCAATAGGCCACGTGCTGTAACCCTTCATGGCCAGCGTCCAGAAACTCCTTATACAAGGAGGGCGCATCATTGGTTTGCTGGATGAGTTCGATTTGAAGATCGCCGGAGTTCGCCAGCGCGATGCTCATTTTTACATCCGAGTCTTCACCCCGATGTCGGAAATAGTCTGTCTCGACATTCTCAATAAAATACCAAGGACCAACGCCCAAGACGTTCACCCAGTGGTCCATCGCTGCTCGGATGTCGTGGACGACATATCCATTTTGAGTAATCTTACCAAAAATGCGGCTCATGCTGCCTCCCGGCGCCTTAGCGTGTTTCCAAATCTAAATGTAATACCCTATTACATTTTACGAATTTCTCGCGCCCGTCAAGATAAAATGTTATGGGGTATTACATGAACACCAAACAAAACCCCGCCCGAAAGGGCCCAAACAGCTATCACCACGGCGACCTCCGAGAGGCCCTGATTGCAACCGCCATGGAAATGGTTGAGCGAAAAGGCGCGGAAATCGTGACTTTTAGTGTACTTGCCAAGGCACTGGGCGTGTCGCAAGCAGCCCCTTACCGCCACTTCCGGGACCGGGACGCACTGCTGACTATTTTGGCGACGATGGGTTTTCTGGCTTTCACTGAAACGTTTCGCACGGCGCTCAAGGTCAAAACTGACACGACAAAATTGAGCCGACTCGTGCATGCGCACCTCAAATTCGGGACGCAACGGTCGGGCATTTATCGATTGATGTTTGAGTCCCACTACCTACACGATGCCCTCATTGGCAGCGATCTACAGCAAGCTGTGGATGAGAACTTTAATCTATTGCTGGAAACGCTCGGGCCCACACCTGACAGGGATGCGCGTGACCGTATTGCGATCAAACTCACGGTCGCTGTGCACGGTGTTGTTAGTTTTGCGGAGCACGGTTTTCTGCCACCCAAAACCCGGGAAATCAGTCTCACCCAGCTTGTGGATGAGTTAGTCCACGATACCGAAACTGCTTTTGCGGCGATCGTATAGGTCGTTCCTTTGAGGACAAGTTCTAGAAAAAATGATTGTTTGCCGACAGCGTGATGCCCCCGGCAAACAATCCAATTTGTTATTTATCTGCGACCATGACGTCTCAGATAAGCGGGTGAAAACTGGCTTCCATTAATTTCAGAACCCAGAGTGTAGTTGCTTTCGTCGTCTCCAATAATGAGAGAGTCTGCAACATAACGTTGTGCCACCAGATCATAATAGAATTGTGCTGACCCCACACATGCAGGAAGCTCTGGCGCAACAAAGAGATGAGACTCTTGTACCCGCCACAGTTCGCCACGCGCGTCATACAGGTCAGCGGCTACAATCTGCCAGCTGTCCTCATCAAGATAGAAATCACGTCGCGTGAAGATATTCCGGTAGTCGTCGCGAAGTGTTGCCTGAACTTTCCAAACCCGGTGTAGTTCGTAGCGGGTTAGGTCTCTTGTTGGAAACATTTTTCCCACAATGTCGTCAACGCTGAGCGACTGGTCGCGCATCTTCCACGCATTGTAAGGGATGTAAATTTCCTGCTTGCCTTGCAACTCCCAATTGTACCGATCCCCTTCCCCGTTGAACATGCCGCTCTGATCAAATGTTGTCAGACCGTCTTGCCCGGCAGAAGGATTGTCGTAGGCGATATTGGGTGCCATTTTCACACGGCGTAGACCGGGCAAGTAAGCCCAGCTGTTTCTTGGTTTATTGAAAAACTCATGCACCAAGCCTGTCGTGCCCGCCGATTTGGTAGGTAGCTTTGCGGTGTAGACAAACTTTGACAAAAAGTTATCGGCTGCTTCAATTGACGAAACATCTGGATCATAAATCGGGGTATAAGCTTGCACTTCCCCTTTATAGACCTTGTTTGAGCCGTTCGTCTTTTTGACAACAGTTGTGATCATGTGCCGTGTCGCCACGCCGGAATAGGCGGTGCGATGGTTCATCATTGCTTCCCAACCGGACTTTGGCTGAGGGAACAAAACACCCCCAAAGCCAGATACCACCTGGTTGTCCGCACTCATGACTGCACCAGACAAATTGGCAGCTGTTTGCTGATAATTTCTCTCTGGCAACGCACATGTACGGTGCGAGGTATATACAGGCATTGTATATCCCGGGTACCGCTTCAGTAGCGCCACCTGACCAGGCGTCAACTTGTCAGCATGCTGATCTACATTGTCTACTGTGATTGTAAACAATGGTTTTTCATCAGCGAATGGATCCATACGTGGATCGCCCGGCTTCCACCCGTCGGGAACCTGCGTTAGGCCTCCCTCCCAGGAGGGAATCGTTCCCTCAGCATTGCCCGCACGCTCCGCCCCAATCGGGGTTTGGCCCGCACCGAGC
>NVSO02000067.1 GCA_002401305.2 Rhodobiaceae bacterium
CGAAGCTTCCTTTTGACCGACCGCGACATATAGATAGAATAGACGCCAGTATTTTGCGAAAGAATGCTATTCTACCAAGCCGCGCGGATGATTCCGCCCAACAGGCCTTGAGCGACTGATTGAGTTACATGGTTCAGAAAAATATGATGGATACGCTTGAAAAAGACCCCGCCAAGGGAGCCGCCAGCCAGGATTCTACGGACAATCGTGCCGTTTCGGAGGGTGGTGAGCCGCGCATTGGTAAGCGCGAACGCACGAAGGCCAACAACAAAGAAGCGATCCTGAATGCCGCCCAAGAAGTCTTTGGTGAACTGGGATACGGCGCGGCAACAGTCCGCGACATTATCCGCAAAACCGGCTTGGCGTCGGGCACCTTCTATAATTATTTCAAAAGCAAAGAAGAAGTATTTGAAGCCCTGATGGACCGGGGCGCTCTGCGCTTGCGTCCGCGTATTCGCGAGCAACGCCTGAAGTCCAAAACACTTCAAGAATTCATCTACAACGCCTATCACACCTATTTCCTAGATCTCTACGATGACATCGCCAACTACCGGATGCTTCAACGTAATTCCGGGGCCGTGCGTGTGAAGATGTCGACACCAGAAGTGTTGGCAGGGTTTGATGAGATACGGAAGTTCATCGAAGAATATATTGAGGCAGGCAAGCTTGCCAATTTGGACGCTGAATTTCTGTCCGCTGCCGCCATTGGCATCGCCAGTGAGCTGGGCGACCGTATGTTGATGCGCGACGAGTTCGACGTGGATGGGGCAACCAATTTCGCCGTCAATCTCCTGTTTGGCGGACTACCTGCTTTGTCCGAAGCCGCGCAAAACAAAAAATAAGAACAACACCTTGATAGGTAATTTTAACGCCACGCGAAATGCGTTCTAACGGAGACGTGAAGTCAATGAGCTTCCAACAATTATTGGTCAAAGGGCTGCTTAAGCTGCCAGCTTCTCTTCTTGTGAAAATGTCCGGGGGCAAACCTATTTCCATCGATGGAAATACAATGGACCCGCGTATGCAATTCTTGATGGCCCAAGGCATGAAAGCGCCTGCCATCACCACGCTCTCACCTCAAGACGCGCGCACCGCAACCGATGAAGGCCTCGCCTTGTTGGATGCAAAGCCGCGCAAATCTGTGACCATCATCAACCGCGCCATTCCCGGCCCTGATGGCAATGAGCTCCATGTGCGCGTGTATGTACCGGCTGAAAACCCAATGCACAAAGGCCAACCCATGGCCGGCATGGTCTATTACCACATGGGCGGTTTTGTCATTGGTAACTTGGAAACATGCAATACGTTCTGTTCCATTCTGGCCGAAGATGCACATGCAATCATCGTGTCTGTTGATTACCGCTTGGCCCCGGAAAACAAATTCCCTGCCTTCGTCGATGACGCAGTACACGCCTACGATTACATTTCTGAACACCGCCGCGACTTCGGCATCACTTCCTTCCAGCCCTTGGCTGTCGGGGGGGATTCTGCGGGCGGTATGTTGTCGGCTGTTGTGTGCCAAGAGATCAAACGCAAAGGCGGCAATCAGCCCAAAGTGCAATTGTTGATCTATCCAGCCGTGGATTTCGCCGATGAGTCCGGTTCAATGAAAAGCTGCGGCGAAGTCTACCCGCTAACCTCAGATATTATGGCGTGGTTTGCCGAGCAAGCCTTGTCCGGTGAAGCAGATCTAGAAGACCTGCGGGCCTCGCCCATGAGAGAGAAAGATCTCTCAGGTCTGGCCCCCGCCATTGTCGCAACAGCGGGTTTTGACCCCTTGCGCGATCAGGGTGAAGCCTATGCAAAACGACTCTCTGATGCGGATGTGAAAACGACCTACATTTGCTACGACACGCTGACACATGCGTTCACTGCCATGTCAGGTGTGCTCCCTCCGGCCAAAGCAGCGTGTGAAGAACTTGCTGTAAAATTAGGTCGTATGCTGCGCTAAAGCGTAAGGTCATCGTTCAGTCTTGAGGGGAAGAGTGTTATGCGCGCCATGCTGGTCCGTGAATTGTCTGATGATATTGCGGCGTTGAAACTTGAAGAAGTGCCCGCGCCGCCCTCACCAGGGCCCGGTCAGGTGCGCATTCGGCTCAAAGCCTGCTCCATCAACTTCCCCGATATCTTGATGGTGCAGGGAAAGTACCAACTCAAACCAGACCTGCCCTTTTCGCCGGGCATGGAAGGCTCCGGCTTGATTACGCAGCTTGGCCCTGATGTCGCCGATTTGAAAGTGGGAGACCGGGTTGTCGCAGGTTTGCGCACGGGCGGTTTGGCAGAAGAAGTAAACGCTGCTGCATCTGCCTGCCGGATCATGCCCGAGGGCCTAAGTTTTGCCAAAGCCGCTGCCTATCCCGCAGCCTATCTCACTGCCTATGTGGCCTTGGTTAAACGGGGAAATTTGCAGCCGGGAGAAACACTCCTCGTGCACGGCAGTTCCGGCGGCGTTGGCTTAGCAGCTGTTGAAGTGGGCAAGTTGATTGGTGCCACTGTCATCGCCACATCCGCCTCAGATGAAAAACTCAAAGTCGTCAAACAGCGCGGCGCAGATCACGTCATCAATGTCACGCACGGGTTCCGCGAGAAGGTCAAAGAACTGACCGGCGGTAAAGGCGCTGATGTGATCTATGATCCTGTCGGCGGCGACATATTTGATGAGTCCGTGCGCTGTATCAATTGGAATGGCCGCTTGTTGGTCATCGGTTTCACCAGCGGCCGCATTCCCTCCATCAATGCCAACATGCCGTTGATCAAGGGCTTCTCCGTCGTCGGCGTGCGTGCGGGTGAATATGGCCGCAGAGATCCTGAAGCCGGAAAAAGCAATATCGAAACAGTAGATGCGTGGATCGCCCAAGGAAAAGTCGACCCCTATATTTGCCAAACCTTTGAACTAAAAGACGCGGTTGAGGCAATGCGTGTATTGCAAAACAGGCAAGCTATCGGCAAAGTTGTCGTTCTCATTGATTAGCAAAAATCAACGCGCCCCCAATTACTGAGGACTGGAACGATAATGCCAACACTTTCCAAGACCATCGCACTGATTGCCCTTGTCGGCAGTATCACTCTCACCGCAGCCTGCTCGCAAGAGTCTGAGAATGGCGCGGCAAATATGCCCGTGTTGACCACTCAAGAGAGGCCCCAATTAGGTCCTCTCCTCCTTGAAAGCCCAATGACCTTTGAAACGGTTTCGGCTTTCTTTCCATCCCTTAAAGTCACCTCAAGTCAGGCCATGTCAGAAGGGATGGCCTATCCGGTCTTGCAAGTGAGTACACCAACACAAGAGCCGCTCTTTGTGATTGCGGCTAGCCCAGAGTATCCCACTGACGGCTGGATAAAAATTGAAAGCGCGGCGATCAAACTCGACAATGGTGCAGCCGTTGGGGAAAGTTTCTCCGATCTCAGCACAACATTTCTCTACGAAGAGTGCCTGCCGGGTGTGGAAGAACAATCAGGCCAAATATACTGTCCCTTGAAAGCCAACCCAACCATTTCCTACCTCTTTGGAGGCACCTACAATGGCCCAGACGGAGAAGTGCCGCCGAGAGAAGCGCTGCAAAACTTTACCGTAAGAGCAATCATTTGGGCCCGCAGCTAGGGCGTCTTTCTACCGGTTAGACGTGCTGGCTAAATGCCCGGTGCGTCTATCTCAACAAGGTTGGGATAGAACGACACATAGTCCGCCAAGATTGCGACCTGTGAAAGCGGCACGGGATATCCCCACACAGCATTTTCCAAAACAACATCACCGCGCACAACATCCCAATAGGACGCGCGACCCTTTTTTGGGCAAAAGGATGAATGGTCCGTGGGGCGCAACAGCCCAGCGGGCACATCTTTCAGTGGAAAATAAATCAACGCAGGGGCAGCGCCTTCCCGCAACACAAGCGCGTCATCCGAAGACATAAGTTCCTCACCCTTGAGCCGCACGCGTGCGTGCCCGCGGTAGGGCGTAATCGACACGTCTTTGTGGGTAATCACATCATCAACCATCAAAATATCCTTCAGCATATGAACCATGGCACGTCACAAAGCCGTGCAGCGACACGGTGCTGCGGCGACCTGTAGCTTATGCCCAACCCACCCAATGAGTCTTGCAAGAAGCCGCCACTGCCAAGGGGGAGGGGAGAGAGTATGGACGCTATATCGGGTCATTTTCATTCCTATAAGGGCCTTTAGGGGCTGCGTTCTCCATATAGTGATGATATTTGCATTGAAAATGGGGGTAAATGCATATTGAATCTGCATATTCGCACAATACTTTCGCTCCAAAAAGCGAGTGCGAACCAAGTCTACTGACCGACGGCTCAAAGGATTAGGCGAATGAATTGGGATGATTTGAAGTATTTTCTAGCGGTTGCACGCTGCGGCGTGGTCAGCACAGCGGCCAAATCGCTAGGTGTCAATCACACCACGGTCTCCCGCCGCATCTCTGCCTTAGAGGAAAAATTGGGCTCTCGACTGTTTGAGCGCGGCCCCAATGGCTTCCGCCTCAGCCTAGCTGGAGAAGAGGTGGTGGAACTTGCTGAAAAGATGGAAGCGCAAGCCAGTAAGCTCGATCGCCATTTTCAGGGGCGCGACAAAAGCCTCACTGGCGTCATTCGCATCACGGCTCCCCAAACGCTTTTGCTGACCCTCTTTGCCGACATTATCGGAGACTTCGCAAAGCTCTTCCCCGACATTCGGGTGGAATGTCACGCCGGAGATGAAGTCGTATCGTTAGCGCGCAGAGAAGCAGATATCGCTTTTCGCGTAACCGATACCCCTCAAGATAGCTTGATAGGTCGGCGTATTGGCGCGATGGGCTATGCGGTGTTTGCGGCACCAGATTATCTGACCCGTATGGAAGGGCGCCCCATGAGTGAGCGCGGTTGGATTGGCTGGTTCACAGATCGCACAGCGCCGACATGGGTGGAGGAATTTATGCCGGGTGCGCCCTGCGTCGCGCGCACTAATGAGGCAATGTCCAAAGCAGCCTTTACAGCACAAGGCATGGGATATGCGTTGCTGGGTTGTCCCATGGGGGCAGCCACACCGGGCGTGGTGCAAGTCTCCGACCCTCAAACCTATCCCGGTTTTGATCTATGGATGTTGACCCATCAGGACATGCGCAGCACAGCGCGCCTGCGTGTCTTTAAGGATTTCGCCTATAACGCCCTGAAACAAAAACGCAAGTTGATAGCAGGTGTTCCACTAGAGAGCGCCCTGTTGGAAAGAGCGGAGGCTTAAGAGCTCTCAGATTTCCCAGAGCCTTTGGTGGATTTGGTGCGGTCAAAAATGACCGACCAGAACCGCGAGATAAGCCAAATCGGGATCACAATGATGGCCCCAAGGAGAAGGTACTTCAACGCCCAATCGACAAGGTCAAAACCCATGTCCCAAATTTGCAGAGCGGTATCGAGGAAGTTTTCCCAAATGGAATAAGGATCAACACCAAAGATCGCCAACAGAATGCCAACGGCAACGCATGCCAAAGCAAGTTTAACTATCGTTGGGAGCAGCGGTCCACCGAGCAACTTATCCATTTGATCACCTGTCCTTTACGCTCCTTGCCTCCCATCATTTGAGGGAACCTAAGAGCCTATAACCAGCCAGCACTATGGCACTAATGGGGCCAAAAGAAAATCGGCCTCTCCTGTAGAGGCCGATTATCATGTTTCGGTGTGAATTGCAGCTGAACAGCTTTAATCCGCAGCTTGATAGACCGTACGGGTAGGGAACGGGATGGAAATGCCAGAGGCGTCCAGCGCTTC
>NVSO02000068.1 GCA_002401305.2 Rhodobiaceae bacterium
AAGGCAGGTCCTCCCTCCCGACACCTGCGCTTCTGGCATTAACCTCAATCTTGGAGAAAAACGATGGCTGTTGTCACCAGAATGGACATTCCATCTACCACTGCTTCTACGGAAGCAAAGAAAATGACCTTCGCTGAGTCTGCAAAGACCTCATTTGCGAATGACCCGCTCGTTGTCGTTACGGCAGCCATCTTGGGTTTGTATTTCGTAACGATGATTGCTAAGGCTGCAGGCGCTTTCTAAAGAAAGCCCCTCACACTTGATCGACCCATGCGTACTTGTATTTTGGGGACGATCAGAATGATTAGCGGCGGGGAAACCTGCCGCTTTGTCATTTCTACCGCCCCTTTATTCGTGCCTTGGGCAGCGTGCCGTCAAACTGTTGCACTGATGGCTTAGGCCCTAACAAGCTGCAGTTTTAATGAGGCTGAAACGACTGAGGGCACGCATTGGGCAAATCACTCTCCCTGATCATCGGCTGGATACTTTTTGTATCTGGACTGATTTTAACGCCCCTGCCGCCGCCTTTTGCCTTTGGGCTCTTTTTGCTGATGCCCGGCCTTGCCCTGCTCATCGTGCACTCATCTTATATGCGCCGCAGGGCACGCTCTTTGCGACAAAAGTATTCCACTGTAGACCGGGTTGTTCTGGCGTTAGAAGCGCGGGCGCCTAAGCAGATGGGCCGCGTTCTAAAACTCACACGCCCCCCTATGGCGGAACCTCGAGCGCATCCCTCCAAAGAAATCGCCAAATAAGGTACGGGGCTGGCTCCGCTGCAACCAAGGCTTCACCCTAGCCTGTCGTATGCGTGCTTTTGCAAGACTTGCGCTGAACGTATTTATGGTCAAGGATCGCAAAAAGTGAGGACCGACATGGCTGCAATTCCCTTTATTCGTGACGTCAACATTACCCACGGGGTGGTCGAAGACCTGAGCCCGCTTATCCGCCGGGTAACGGCTAATAATCCGGGTGGATTTACGTTCACCGGAACCGGCACCTATATTATTGGCCGGGGCAACGTGGCCGTTATTGATCCGGGCCCCCTGCTCGACGATCACCTGAAGGCCATTGAGACAGCGCTTGAGGGGGAAACCATCACGCATATTCTCATTACTCATACCCATAGCGACCACTCTCCAGCGGCCAAACCGCTCAAGGAGAGCAGTGGCGCGCGAACTTATGGGTACGGGCCACACGGGGGAGAGCGTGCCGGCGAGCGTGATGAAGGCGCTGATTGGGACTTTAAACCCGATGTGGTGCTGAAACATGGGGACATTATTGTGGGCGATGGTTGGAGCGTGGAATGTGTCTTTACGCCGGGCCATACGTCGAACCACATGTGTTTTGCGTTGCGTGAAGAAAAAGCGCTCTTTACCGGCGACCACGTGATGGGCTGGTCCACGTCCATCGTGAGCCCGCCGGATGGGCACATGAAAACCTATATGGATTCTCTGGCTCTTTTGCTGGAACGCGATGATGAGATTTATTGGCCCACTCACGGGGCGCCGATCCACGACACAAAGACCTTTGTGCAAGCTTTCATTGATCACCGTGAAAATCGGGAAGTGCAAATTGGCGAGCAACTCCGCGCCGGGCGAAACCAGATTAAAGATATGGTGCCGGTGATGTATGCAGATATCGACAAGCGGCTCTATCCGGCTGCGGCACGCTCTGTCTTTGCCCATATGATCCACATGCTGGAAACGGGCCGGGTGCAGTGCGACGGCGAACCGACAATCAATAGCGTTTATAATTTGGTATAGCGCTCATCTCGCCCCACCCGCCATGCGGAAGAACATTTATCTAAATAAAAAGGGGCAGCTTGACGCTGCCCCTTTTGAATTTGTATCGCTTGGACGAAGAGAGCCGATTAGCCTTCTTTCGCCAGAGCCTCTGCCAAGGCAGCCAGATAGGCTTTGATGCGTCTTGCATTCGCACCCATGTCTGACATGCCCACGCGAGAAGCTGAGCGCACATCAACCATTGCTTTGCCGTCTACGTCTGCCACTCGAATGACAATGTCATCGGTGAAGCCCAAGACCAAGGTTGTTGCACTTGCTTCAATCAAGCCCAACTCTGGTGTGACCGCAACGAGGGCCCACCCTTGTGCTCGTACTGTCGCCAAAGCCACTTCAAACACTTGACCGGGCAAACGATCAACGAAGAGGCCGCCCAATTCTGGATAGCCAGCTTGTTGTAGTTCGCCAACTTCAGCCGTGCGTTCGAGGGAATTAAATTTCCCATTGCCGCGTGCTGCAACAATCGCCACAAACTCTGGCGGGTTCGCCAAATCAGTTGAGATGTCATGGATGAAAGGCGAGGTACGTCCTGCGTCCACGGCGATGACAATCGGTAGTGCAACCACAAGAGCCATGACCATCGAGGCAAGCCCGAAGCCCAAACCAGGGCTCTTATTGATTGTGGTTTTTACAATACCAACCAACGTTACCAAAACGGACAGCAAACCAGTGCCCCCCGCCGCTGCCATGCCATAAACTGCCAATTGGAAGTCCATCACACCCAGACGGTGACCCATGATGGCCAAGATAGCCACAACGATGGCTAAAAGGGCTAAGCGAAAACCAAGTCGCAAAATGCCTGATCGTTTTTCCATACTCGAACTTTCTTGTTGATCGCCAGAAGCTTGCGCTTCGTTTTCAGATTGCGAAGGAGATGCGGACGCATCTCCCTTCGCTGATGAGTTTTGTCCCTCACCGTCAGACTGACCTTTTCATTCGGCAGCACTAGCAGTTGGTAGAACGTAATCTTTGAATTGCTCGCGCAAAGCCCGCTTCAAAATTTTGCCTGTTGCATTGTGCGGAATTTCATCCACGAAGACAACATCATCAGGTGTCCACCATTTTGCGATTTTACCTTCGAGGTAGCTCAGCAAATCTTCTTTGGTCGGGTTTTTTCCTTCCGCGGCCACACAAATCAAGAGTGGGCGTTCGTCCCACTTAGGGTGCACGATACCGATGACGGCGGCTTCTGCCACATCAGGGTGACCCACTGCGGTGTTTTCCAATTCGATGGAAGAAATCCACTCTCCGCCCGATTTGATCACGTCTTTTGCACGGTCGGTGATTTGCATGTAGCCGTTCTCGTCGATGGTGGCAACGTCGCCTGTATCGAACCAGCCGTCGGCATCCAAGATGTTACCGCCTTCGCTTTTAAGGTAGGAACCCGCGACCGCTGGGCCTTTCACCAATAAGGGACCGAATGCTTTACCATCCCATGGCAATTCAACGCCGTCATCATCGGTGATTTTCATCTCAACGGTGTAGACAGCGCGGCCTTGCTTAACTTTAACGTCCAATAGTTGCTCTGTCGTGAGGTCTTCCATGCCCGCTTTGAGCGCGCCAAGCGTACCCATCGGTGACATTTCAGTCATGCCCCAGGCGTGAATAACTTCGGCGCCATATTCGCGCTCGAAGGTTTCGATCATTGTGCGCGGTGCTGCTGATCCGCCGATGATCACTTTATTGAGCGCTGGTAATTTCGCGCCGGTTTTTTGCAAGTGCTGAAGCAGCATCAACCAAACCGTTGGCACGGCTGCTGTGGTTGTGATTTTTTCGTTGTCGAGCAATTCGTAAATGCTCTCGCCGTCCATTTTCGAACCTGGCATTACCAATTTTGCGCCAGCCATGGGTGCTGAGAAGGCCAGTGCCCATGCGTTGGCATGGAACATTGGCACGACTGGCAACACAACGTCGACAGAGCGCAAGCCCATCACATCAGCTGAACCGCCGATGAGCGCGTGCAAGACGTTGGAGCGGTGAGAATAGAGAACGCCCTTCGGGTTGCCTGTTGTGCCGGATGTGTAGCAGAGGCCGCACGCATCGTTTTCATCGATCGTGGCCCACTTGTAGTCGCCCGATTCAGCTTCAACAATTTCTTCGTAACAATGCACATTCTTCAGAGTGGTCTCAGGCATATGTGCCCGATCCGTCATGATGATGTAACCTTTGACGGTTTTCAGTTGATCCGCCACAGCTTCCAACACGGGCACGAAAGTCAGGTCCACCAAGATGAACTGGTCTTCGGCGTGATTGGCGATGTAGACCAATTGCTCCGCAAACAAGCGCGGGTTGAGCGTGTGACAGACAGCGCCCATGCCCATGATGCCGTACCAAGCTTCGAGGTGACGGTGGGTGTTCCACGCCATGGTGGCAATGATGTCACCCTGTTTGGCACCGATTTTTTCGAGCGCCTGAGCAACTTTACGAGCCCGGAGATGAATTTCTTTGTAGTTGGTGGTGTGAAATGGCCCCTCAACGGTCCGTGTTACCACTTCGCGTTCGCCGTGAAAGCGCGCCGCGTGATCAATAATCGTGGTGACCGATAGTGGCCAGTCTTGCATTAGACCCTTCATGGGTAGTCCCTCCGGATGATATTACTTTGTCATATGAAATGACCTCAGCGTCTGTGCGCGGGTTCATCTCTTTTCCCTAGGGCGATCTTAGTGAAAAGAATCAAATGGAACAATGCGTAGCCCCCGTACTTTTTCCTGAATCTTTTGGTTTTCCCACAATTTGCGGTCAAAAACCCGTGCATCTTGCCGAGGCGCGGTGTCTAGTAGTCCAAAAGGGAGAAGAAATTGTCAGATTACCATCTTAGAAGTGCCCGCGATCTACTTGCAGGCCTGCGATCGGGTGACATAAGCGCGTGCGATCTATTGGCTCATTACAAAGCCCGCGTGGAAAATCTCAACCCAGCAATCAACGCGATTATTGCAACAGATTTCCCTGCCGCAGAGAAACGCGCGGCCCAAGCCGATGCTGCTTTAGCGCGGGGCGAGAATTGGGGACCTTTACACGGTCTGCCCATGACGATTAAAGATGCGATCGAAGTGGCAGGGCTGCCTTGCACTGGGGGGGCGGTTTTTTGGAAGGACCATGTGCCAACCAAACATGCCGTTGCTGTGCAGCGCCTTGTGGACGCCGGAGCGATCATTTTTGGCAAGACCAATGTGCCTTTCCTCTCTAGCGACATTCAAAGCTACAATGATGTGTATGGCACGACGAACAATCCGTGGGACCCGACCCGTACGTGCGGTGGGTCATCTGGCGGCGCTGCGGCAGCGGTTGCAGCAGGCCTCACACCGATGGAGCTTGGCTCTGATATTGGCGGCTCTATTCGCTCACCTGCCCATTTCTGCGGTGTTTATGGACACAAACCGACTTATGGCATTGTGCCGAAAGTGGGACACATGCCGCCTGCACCCGGCGACCTTCGCGAAAGTGACCTTTCTGTCATGGGACCGTTGGGACGCACAGCGGGTGATCTAGCGATGGAGCTTGACCTTGTTGCTGGCGCGCACGGGCTTAACGCTAAGGGGTGGCAATTATCGCTTCCTGAAGCGCGCACAAAGGACCCGAAAAAATTGCGTGTGGCGGTTTGGTATGATGATCCCTATTGCGAGATAGATAAGGCCTCCCTCACGGAGTTGAACAAGGCGGCGCAAGCACTCAAAGACGCGGGCGCGCAGGTGGATGAAAATGCGCGGCCTGACTTTACGTTAGCCGAAATTTCCGAGCTCTATTTCATGTTGCTCCATGCAACCACGGGGGCTGGCATGCCGCCTAAAGTGGTTGATAGGTGGAAACAGACGGCGGAAGCGGCTGCACCCGATGACAAATCGCACGGGGCACTGCAAGCACGCGGCGGCACGTTGAGCTTGGGCCAAGCGCCTGTGTGGTGGGAAAAGCGCGAAGTTATTCGTGCCAAATGGGAAACATTCTTCCAGTCCTATGATGTTGTGCTCGCCCCTGTGGTGATGATCCCGGCGTTTAAACACGACCATGAACCGAGCTGGGAGAAGCGCTCGCTGACGGTGAACGGCAAAGAACGTTCCTACATGGATATTCTCATCTGGGCGGGCCCGGCTGTGGTTTCCTATTTGCCCGCCACGTCTGCACCGGTCGGCCTTACGCCTGAGGGACTGCCTGTGAATGTGCAAATCATTGGACCGCATTTAGAAGATTATACGACGATTGCTGTGGCTGAAATGTTGGAGAAAGAACTCGGTGGGATCAAAACACCTCCCGACTTTGGATAGACCTTCAAAAGGCCTTGTAGGTGAGCGCATGTGCAAAATTTTCACCATATTGAAAATCACGCCTTGCGCTCCCTGCCCGGCTTTGCCACATCTACCCCACTGAATTTTTAGGAGAACGACCATGCCCCTTAGCAATGCTGCGCAACGTGATGTTGAAACCGTTATTCATCCCTACACCAACCTCGACCAGTTTCGCGAAAGCGGCCCGCTGATCATCGAACGGGGTGAAGGCATCTATGTTTATGACAACAACGGCAAACAATATATCGAAGGCATGGCCGGCTTGTGGTGCACAGCCCTTGGCTATTCAAACGAAGAGCTGATCGAAACCGCGCGCGAGCAAATGTCGACCCTGCCGTTTGGCCATATCTTTTCTGGTAAAACGCACCCAAAAGCTGCTGAGCTTGCTGAACGCCTCAAAGCGCTCGCACCGCACGCCGCTTCCAAGGTTTTGTTCTGCGGTTCTGGCTCCGAAGCCAATGACCAACAGATGAAATTAATTTGGTATTACAACAATGCCAAGGGCCGCCCGCTGAAGAAGAAAATCATTGCGCGCCACCAAGGCTATCACGGGGTGACCGTTGCCACCGCAAGCTTGACCGGCTTGCCTGCAAACCACAAAGATTTCGATCTGCCGATCGCAGGTATTCTTCATACGGACAGCCCGCATTATTACAAACACGGGAAAGACGGCGAAACAGAGCTGGAGTTTTCCCAACGCTGTGCCGACAATCTGGAAAAGTTGATTTTGGATGAAGGTCCCGACACTGTTGCCGCGTTC
>NVSO02000069.1 GCA_002401305.2 Rhodobiaceae bacterium
AGCCTCTTTACATTACATCCCCCTGAACCAAGCCTATAGAGACGACCTGGTCACCGAGATGGCGATCGAAGAGAGCCCTCGTCCCGTCTTGCGCATAAACCTGCTGGAACACCAGATCCACGCGCCCACCGCCGCTGTTCTACTTCAATTTCTGGAAGCAGCCGTCAGAGGGAAACAAACCCGGGTCGCCCACTACGAGCAACCCGTCTGGGCTTGGAAATAGTTTTAGTGAGAATGCGCAAAGCCCGCCAAAGAGAACATCCCTTTGAAACTAAACGTCTTATCCTGCTTCCACGCCAGCTCATGGAAGTAGAAGACCACCGTATTGATAGACGGCTCAATCAGCGCCATGCCGAGCGCCACACCAAGCGACCCCGTCAAACAATAGGCGACCACAAAGCCCACACAAAAGTGCAACGCCGCAAACGATAGTGTTTTAAGTAAATCGCGCATAGGATCCTCACTTGCGAGTTAGAATAAATCTAATAAACACTTATGAGAATGATTGTCAACAACTACCGATCTATGTTCTTCCCAAGATCATGTTTCTTCAACCGGAAATCTCCAGAACCCATAATCGCCAGCTTTTCAGCCAGATAGGGCAACAATGGCCCCAATTGCTCGGTCAGCACATAGGGCGGGTTTAGGATCGCAAGCCCCGTCCCCGGCAAGCCTTCCTCGCCCAGCGGCTTCACATAAAGCTCCACCTGCAAAGCTTCACACGCCACAGTCTCATCTAACCCGGCCCAAAAAGCATCAACGCTCTGTCTGTCCTTAATCGGATACCAAATCATATAGGTGCCTTGGGAAAAGCGCTTAAAAGCCTGCACCAGCCCCCGCAAAATTTGCCCAAATTCATCGCGCACTTCAAATGGCGGATCAATCAACACAAGCCCGCGTCGTTCTCGCGGCGGCAAATGCGCCCGCAAGCCTTGATAGGCGTCTTGATGAAACATCGCACTTTGTCGATCACGAGCAAAATTATCCGCCAGAACCTCAAAATCATCGGGATGCAGTTCGCACCCAATCAACCGGTCATCCTCGCGCAACATTTGCCGCGCAACCCACGGAGAGCCCGGATAATGGCGCACGCTGCCGTCTTCCCCAATCGCTCCTTGGTTCATTCGGCGCACAATATCTAAATAGGGCGCCAACACCTCTGGGGCATCCGGGTCAGCCAAAATCCGCGAAATCCCGTCGTGGAACTCCCCCGTCCGCTGCGCCTCATCTTGGCTCAGATCATACGCCCCAAGACCTGCATGCGTATCAAGCACACAAAACGGTTTCTCTTTACGTTGGAGATACTCAATGCACAGCGCCAAAACAGCGTGCTTCAACACATCTGCAAAATTGCCTGCATGATATATGTGACGGTAATTCACTCGACGCTCCTAAACAGCTCTTGGACTCTATATCTCAGCTTAACGATGGGCTTGAATTCGATAAGGGGTTGTATCGGACAGCCCCGCGCCCTCCAAGTCTTTCTCGCAGAGATTCTGCAACAAGCCCGCTTTTCACCCTCAAATCAAACCATCAGCCCACCCAAAAAGAAAAAAGAAGACATCACTTCGGCACAACAAATGAAAAAAATCGTGGAAATCACACCTCACTGTGCATCTGCACACAAAGTGCCTAAAGAATACTCAGCAGCTCCCAAGCAGAAGCGGTCGCGGCTTCCCAGATTTAAAGCAAACACTTAGAGAAACGATGCATCGCCGCGTCGTCACACCAGTGCTTAAAAATGTGACGCACCGCACCAACTGCACAAAATCGCTGCACCGTGCCAATTCGCTGCAAAATTCTAACCCCATGCTTTATGCTCAAAAACCTACACGTAGCCAATTTCGTCAATAATTCTAAACACTCCATGCGTGTTCTGCTTGCACCATTGTCCAATCGAGGGAAAACTCTTTAAGAGGCCCCGATCATAAGTGGTGAATGGGAGGGGGCATTGGGGGATAACTTTCAAATCGGAGACCTAGATATGCGTAAAAGCAAAAGAGGGATGGGCGGACTACTCGATGCCCTATCACGTCGTCAATTTGTTCAAGGGGCAGCAGCCGTCGGCATCAGCGTTACAGCCATGCCAAGCTTTGCTTCTGCTGATGAAGAAGCCAAATTAAATCTCTACAATTGGGACACCTATATTGGGGAGACCACACTGGAAGATTTCAAAGCCGCAACCGGCATTGAAGTCAAAATGGATCTCTTCGCCGACAATGATGAGTTGTTTGCCAAATTACGTGCAGGCAATCCTGGTTACGACATCATTGTTCCTTCCAACGACTACGTTGCCCGCATGATTGCAGCCGACATGTTGGAAGAAATTGATCACTCCAAAGTGCCAAACATCAAGAACCTCTATCCACGGTTCATGAACCCGGCATTTGATCCAGAGCGCAAATTCTCACTTCCTTATATGTGGGGCACCATCGGTATTGGCTACCGTAAATCTAAAGTCAAAGAAGTGCCAAACAGCTGGGGCGCTCTCTACGATTCAGACGTTTACTCAGGCAAAATTGCCTTGATGTCTGAATGCAGCACACTTCTGCAAATGGGCATGAAATATCTCGGCTACTCCGTCAATGACACCAGCGACGAAGCGCTTGAAGCAGCAACGGCTCTTATCATCAAGCAGAAACCACACATCAAATCTTTCCACGACGACAATGGCCAAGACCTGTTGGCGTCAGGCGAAGTAGATGTTGTGATGGAATGGAACGGCGACATCGCTCAGCTCATGAGTGAAGATGATGACATCGGGTACGTTGTGCCTAAAGAAGGTGGCCTCATTTGGGAAGACACACTTGCCATTCCAAAAGATGCTCCGCATCCAGAAAACGCGCATGCATTCATCAACTTCATTCACGATCCAAAAGTGAATGTACCTCTGGCTGAATTCATCGAATATGCAACGCCTAATAAAGTCGCTGCCGAAACAGCTGACGAAGCCTACCGCACCAACCCTGCGATCTTCCCCCCTGAAGCAGATTTGGCAAATGCAGAAGCTGCAAACTATCTAGGCGAAGAAGACATCGCCAAGAAAGACGAAGCCTGCACCCGCATCTTCGCGGCTTAACGAAATCAAGGGCGGGTGGCAGCAGCTACCCGCCCTTTTTACGGCCTTCAAACAGGCGGCCGCACCTCTACATCAATTTTCAATTGGAAACGGACACCATGGACAGCTGGCGCCAACATCGTTCTGCATTCTGGGCTGCCTTTACCGCGCCAACATTTTGGCTTGTGGTGTTTTTTCTCATTCCCCTCTCTCTCCTGTGGCTGTTCAGCTTTGGAGAAAAAGAGGGCATCACCGGCATCAACATTACGTGGACGCTGAAACAATATGCCCGCGCCCTCGACCCGCTTTATCTCGGCATCTTTGCCAAATCCCTCTGGATGGCCTTCCTCACCACGCTCATTTGCCTCATCATCGCCTTTCCCGTTGCCATCGCCATTGTTTTTGCCCCGCCAAAAGCACGCCTGTGGCTCTTGCTTCTTATCATCCTGCCCTTCTGGACCAACCTGCTGATCCGCACCTATGCGTTGATCGCGGTATTGCGCACCCGGGGCCAAGTCAACTTCGGCCTTGAATGGATGTGGGAACATGCCAACAGCTTCCTCACCCTCGTCGGGCTAGGGTCTTACAATCTGCTGGGCGCCGACTTCGAGCCACTGGGCATGCTCTATAACAATAGTGCCGTCCTCATCGGCCTCGTCTACGTCCACCTGCCCTTCATGGTGCTCCCGCTCTATGCAGCCCTCGACCGCCTCGATCGCTCCTACATGGAAGCAAGCTTTGATCTAGGTGCCGGCCATATACGGACATTTCGCTCCATCATCATTCCTTTGGCCCTGCCCGGCATTGCCTCAGGCATCGTCATCACCTTTATTCCCGCGATGGGGTCCTACCTCACCCCAGACCTTTTAGGCGGGACGGACAGTCAAATGATCGCCAACGTCATTGAGCGACAATTTAAGTCGGCCAACGACTGGCCATTCGGAGCCGCCTTAAGCTTCATCCTGATGTATGTCACCTTCTTCGGACTAGCCTTGCGCGCCGTCCTCTCTAAACGTGAAAAAATGGGAGGCAAAGCGGCATGAGTTGGATAAAAAATCCCTTCAAACGCGACACCAGAAAAAACCCGGCAGGCCCGCTAGACTATTATCGCAAGCTCTGGCTGCGATTGGCAGTCATCGGCACCTTATTCTTTCTCTACGCGCCCATCGTCAATCTGATCGCCTTCAGCTTCAATGACAGCCGCCGCAATATTGTCTGGCGCGGCTTCACATTGAAATATTATGAAAAGGCATGGGCCAACGACAGCTTGATGGTTGCCTTTGGCAACTCACTCACCATTGCCCTCATCACCACAGTCTTCGCCGTCATCCTCGGGGCTCTATCGGCCTATGTCATGTGGCGTTTCAAATTCCCCTTCAGAGCGGTCTATGAAGGCGGCATGGCATTGCCCATCGTCATCCCAGAAATTTGCATGGGTGTGGCAATGATGGTTTTCTTTGCCCGCGTCGGGTGGCCAACAGACCTACCCTACCCGCTCAACTTATCCGCCATCACAATCGCCCACATTGCCTTCTCGTTTCCCTTTGCCGCCATCGTCATTCGCGCGCGCTTGGAAACCTTCAACACCGAACTCAGCGAAAGTGCACAAGACCTCGGCGCGAGCGAACTCCAAGTGTTCAGAAACATCATCATTCCCCACATGAAACCGGGACTGATTGCAGGCGCGCTCCTCAGCTTCACTCTTTCTCTAGATGACTTTGTCATCACCTTCTTTACATCCGGGCCAAACACCCTGACATTCCCTGTGAAAATCTATTCCATGGTGCGCTTCTCCGTTACCCCGGAAGTAAATGCAGCCTCAACGGTTCTCATTGGCCTCACACTCATCCTCACCGCTCTGGCGCTTAAGCTTCAGAACCGGGACAAGGAGCTTCCGATCGTATGACATCCTCAACGCAATCAGATCCCATCATCAAGATTGATCAGGTTTCCAAAACCTATCCAGGCGATGTGCAGGCCGTCAAAAACGTTTCTTTGGAAGTACATCAGGGCGAGTTCTTTGCTCTCTTAGGCCCTTCAGGCTGCGGCAAAACCACATTGCTGCGCATGTTAGCCGGCTTCGAAATCCCAAATGAAGGCACCATCATGATTGATGGGGAGGATATGACGGACGTGCAGCCCAACGCGCGCTGCGTCAACATGGTGTTCCAATCATATGCAGTATTCCCCCACATGACTGTTGCAGAAAATGTGGGATACGGCCTCAAAGTCGACCGCGTGAAAAAGAAGGAAATTCAGGAGCGTGTCGCCGAGGCGTTAGAGTTGGTGCGGCTTGGGGACTTGGGCGCACGCATGCCCGACGAGCTTTCCGGTGGCCAGCGCCAACGGGTCGCTCTGGCCCGCGCATTAGTAAAACGCCCCAAGGTTCTTTTGCTCGACGAACCTCTCTCCGCTCTAGACGCCAAATTGCGTGAAGCCATGCAAATGGAACTCGTGCGGCTCCAAAAAACCGTCGGCATTACCTTTATTATCGTGACCCATGACCAATCTGAAGCCCTCTCCATGGCCAACCGTATTGCGGTGATGGAAGGCGGCACCGTGCGCCAAATCGCGACCCCAGAAGAGCTGTACGAAGATCCGAACAGTCGCTTCGTCGCCGATTTCATTGGGCAGATCAATCTATTTGACGGGACGGCTGTTGCCTCCCAGACAGAAGAAAAAGTGTGCGCCACCGTCGAGCCCTTTGGCACGATGGAAATTTGGGGAGAAACATTAGGCCCCGTCTCCCTTGCCATTCGCCCAGAAAAAATCAACATCGACATTGAAAAACCAACCACCAGCGAGCACCCCATGGCGCAAGGCACGGTGACAGACATCGCGTACTACGGCGGTTATTCAAATGTATTTGTAGATGTTGCAGGCACCCGCATCATGGCCGAAGTATCCAACGACACCCGCATCCGCTCATCAACCTTTGAACGGGGCACGAAAGTTTGGATCAGCTTCAACGCAGAGGATGCACTCGCGTTAGGCGATTAGAATTGAAGACGAGGACCACAAAAAAGGCCCCACCGAATTGGTGGGGCCTTAATTTTGAAACAGTCGAAAAACTTAAGCTTCCGACCGGCCAATGTTAGCCAAGAACTCAACCTTCAAGTCACGCTTGACGATCTTACCATTCGCATTACGCGGCAAGGGTTCATTGCGGAACTCAATAATGATCGGCACTTTAAAGCCAGCCAAAGCCGTACCCACATGGGCTTGCAGAGATTCTTCTGTAAGCTTGGAGCCTGCGACCACTTGCACGATCGCGCCAACTTCCTCGCCAAAAATCTTGTGAGGAATACCCACAACAGCCGCATCCATCACATCGTCATGGCTGTAAAGCGCATCTTCAACTTCAACGCAGTAGACGTTCTCACCCGCGCGGATCAGCATGTCTTTAGCCCGGTCCAAAATGTAGAGGAAACCTTCCTCATCCGTTTTCACCAAGTCTCCAGTGCGGAACCAACCGCCGCCGAACGCCTCTTCCGTCGCTTCAGGTTTGTTCCAATAGCCTTTAACAACATTTGGCCCACGCACCCAAAGCTCGCCGATCTCACCAATCGGCAAATCTTTGCCGTCGTCGCCCACAATACGCACATCAGTCACAGCTGTTGGCACGCCAGCACTGTTAGGACGATTGAAATAATCCTCAGCAGAGTTCTGGCTAATGGCAGCAGAGGTTTCTGTCAGCCCATATCCATTTGCAGCTGACACATTAGGAAACTCTTCCTTCATCCGGGACACAAGCTCAGGGGCACTCGGCGCGCCGCCATAGCCAATACTTTCGACAGTGGACAGGTCAAACTCTTTAAACCGGGGATGCTCAAGCACTTGCCAAACCATTGCGGGCACGCCGCCAAAGCTTGCAAGCTTCTCATCTTGAATAAGCTCCATGGCCCGCAGAGCGTCCCACTTATGCATGATCACCAATTTATTACCTTGAAGGGTCGTGCCCAACAATATCGCATGACACCCCGTCACGTGGAACAACGGCACAGACAAAAGCATGCCTGTTTTCGGTGCATCTGGATCAGGAGGTGTCGGCATTTCGCCCCGGCGCATCATCGCCCGTGCGCCGATAGACATCAGGCCCATCACATTGCTCAGAATATTGCGGTGTGTACCCAGCGCGCCCTTAGGCTTGCCTGTCGTACCAGATGTATAAAAAATCGTCGCATCATCTTCTGAAGCAATTTCACACTCAGGTACATCAATGTCTGGCAGCTCACCATAAGTTCCCGGTGCCGCGACCAATTTTTCCCAACGCACCAAATGCGGCGAGAGATCATCTTCTCCGCGCACGACAATCATATGCTCACAAGCGGTCAAATTGTCGGCGTGCTCCGCTAAGCTGCGGGCGCGAGCCGTATCAACAAACACCAAGCGGCAGCCACTATCGTTCAAGCCATATTCAAGCTCAGTGCCAGTCCACCACGCGTTCAAAGGCACAATGATCGCACCAATTGACGTCGC
The DNA here is from genome assembly GCA_002401305.2 of Rhodobiaceae bacterium. Classification (GTDB taxonomy): domain Bacteria; phylum Pseudomonadota; class Alphaproteobacteria; order Parvibaculales; family Parvibaculaceae; genus NORP139. The sequence continues at coordinate 7,538 of NVSO02000069.1, forward strand.
GGCCCAAAAAATCATCGGCCATTCAGGATAATTCCGCATCACCAAACCAACGCGGTCGCCCTTTTTGATGCCGTAAGTTGTTACCAACTCATGCGCCAATTTAGCAATTGCCCGGTGTTGGTCTTTATAAGTAATCCGCTCGCCTTCATAGACAACTGCAACATGGTCGCCGTGTCCGCGGCTGATCTCTAACAATGCCCGCAAAGACGCAGGAGCCTCTTTCCAAACCCGCATCTTTGTGCCGCGAATAACCATCTCTTCTGTTTCAAGAGGGGTACCCGGAGCCGTGATGAAGACATCGGCATCAGCCATAGACATAACAGGCCATTCTAGCCCAGACGCAGTTTCACTCATGAAGCACTCCCTAGTGTCGATTCTTTTGATAGCGCCTAATGCGCCTTTGGCCGGATTACACATCGAAACGCGGCAAACGCCAAGCATTTACCGTACTGTTTCTCCGCCTTTTTAACTTTTTTTGATGATTTTTGGCAAGAGCGCGGTTCTAGAAAGGACAATCGGGTCCCCTGAACCCAACTTCAGTCCCAAGGCTCCCCAGGACCGTAAATTTCCAACGCCTCAGCCACAGCCGCTTCATACGCCTCATCTGAGACATAGGGCCCATGTTTGGGATAATCAGCAGGATCTGCAGGGACAATTTTACCGCCTGATTTTGGCAGGACTTGCAAGAACTCACCCTTGCGCCCAATAAGCGGGATCGGTTCTTTTTTGCGAGAATAAATCCGCCGCATGTTGGCCGACTGCTCCATGAAAGCAAGCTTTTCACCTTCATCCGCAAAGATCAGCATTTCATAGGCCGCTGTAAATTGTTTGGCGTACTTCTTTTCCACAATATGCAAATTAGACATCACCCAGCACCGGTCCGCAAAGCCCCAATAAAAGGCCAGCCCAACAACATCACCCTCTTTTGTCATATAAGGAAAAAACGGAAACGACCGGCACGCCATCAATCTATTATCGCGTTCGCAGTGGCGCGCGCCCTTGCACACAATCGCGCGGCAGGTCTCTTCAATTTCCAGCACTTCTTTCATGGCCTGGGGGTCATCAACCGGCTTGTGGCGTGTCCACATGTCGGTCCGCTTTTTCATCACCTTCCATTCAGCCGGTGAAGCAGCAGGGATTGCGTGGCCATGGTCACAACAAACAGGTTCCCCACCATTGAGCGGAGCACAAAATCGACCACAATCAAATGTCTTAGAAATATCTGCCGTGAAGTCTTTGTAGATCTTCTCGTAGTGTTTTTTCTTCGCACCCATGCTGTAAGTCCCAGTCGCCAAATCCCGGTCGGTAAGGCCAAGACAATATATCAAAGAAAGTGATCATCAACCGGTAGCAGCGTTTGATGTCTTTCGCAATACTAGCACATGTAAAGGGAATGAAGTTTGGTCAAGGACGTATCAGCGTAACGTGCCCGCTGTGCGCATCTCATCTGCTTTTTGGCGCCACGCAATAAGACGGTGGGTAAGACCAAGCCCTTCAAAGTAGGGAACATTGACCCCCTCACTCAGCATCGCAGCAATCTCTTGGCTAGAGCCTGCTTGCACCGCACGCGGCGTGGCCAAAAACTGAGCAGCATGAAGAACCCCGCTCGCGCTCAACTCTTTACCTTGTAGAAGCTGGGGTTCATGATGAAACACCACCGCCTCTACAATCGGTGTGGAAAAACCCCACAAGCCAAGTAAGTAGGCCCCAACCTCAGCATGAGAGGCCCCGTAAGCCATTCGCTCGGCTTCGATGATACTGACACCTTCGTCGTCTATCAGCTTCAACGTCTCTAAATATTGATCTCCATATTCAGAGAGCAACAGCAGCATCCCAAGATGCGCCATCAAACCCGCACACTCAGCTTGCGCGACCACTTCCTGAGGCAAATTCTCCATCCGCGCAATCTCGCCGCACAGCTGCCCAATGCCCAAACTGTTTTGACCCAGCCGTGTAATATTGGCCTGAACCTCCGGCGTCCCCTCAAACAATTCAAACACGCCCGCCAGAAGCGCAATCCGGCGCACCACATCAAAGCCAAGGACTTGAACGGCTTGGGCCGCATGCGTGACAGGAGTTGGCAAAGCAAACATCGCCGAGTTCGTCAGCTTAAGCAGTTGCGCAGACATCGCCATTTCCTGCGACACCAGCTCACCCACTTCCTTTATGCTGGCATCATCTCGGTCCAACAAATCGATAAGCCGATAATAGGCGTCAGAAGGGCTAGGCAGGGTCTCAACGCCGCTCACCAATTGGCGTAATTTCGGGCGATCCAACGTCGCTTGCATGCGCAGCAATCGGTCTAGGCAATCTGTAATAGAGTCAATATCAGAGCCATCTACAATTTGGTGAACAGGTCCAACAACCGACAACACCTGATCTTTCAGATCAGTACCGCCCATCAAGATACGGCTGGCACGCGGTTGCAAAGAACGCACACGTTCCAACAAGCGTACGCCGCCCATACCTGAAAGATTACTACGGCTGATGACAACATCGACCGGCTTGTCTTCAAGCACCATCAACGCATCTTCCGCGCCCGGCGCAAAGATCATTCCCCACGCGTCAGCTTGCGGCATCAACTGCTGACGCAGTCGATTCAACACTGTCAGGTCCTCATCCACAAATACGACGTGCGGTTTCACGCGAAGGGTCCAGTCTCTAAGGGAGAAGTTTCAAATACAGCTGATGTCGAAACCCATCCAAATGACATTGAATAATCTGAGCAT
>NVSO02000007.1 GCA_002401305.2 Rhodobiaceae bacterium
CCGACGCTCCAACAAACGCGTGTGACGTTCTTTGAACGTGTCGCTGAATTTGAAATAGGGTGCGAGGAGCGGCAATAAAATAAGGTTCGCGATGAGTTTGAGAGCGATACCTAATGCGGCGATGACTGCGATTTCTTGCACCATGGGAATGGCGATTAACAGCAGCAGCAAAAACCCTACAAGGTCGGTTAGGATGGCCATGCCGCCGGGCGCGAAGAGATGCCGGAACGTATAACGGGCCGCTTCGTAAGGCGTTGCCCCTTCTGCCACCGTGCGAGAAAGCAAATTGATTTGTTGAATGCCGTGGCTTACGCCGATGGCATAGACGAGGAACGGCACGAGGATGGCCATTGGGTCCAACCCGTAACCCAGCATCTCCATAATACCGAATTGCCAAACAACTGAGATGGCAGAGCACCCGACCGCCAGCAATGTGAGGCCAAGATGGCGAATGTAAATCCACAATGCGACGGCGGTGAGAAGGAAAGAGACGAAGAAAAAGAAAATGACATTCAAGGTGGCGTTTGTGATTTCACCAACCAGTTTTGCAAACCCAATAATGTGGACCTTCGCGCCCTGCGCCTCGAACTTGGCGCGGACAGCTTCCAGTCTTTCTGCTGCAGCTGCATAGTCGAGGGGCTCGCCGGTGAAGGGCTCCACCTCCATGAGTTCTAATCGGATGAGGGCCGCGCTTGAATCATAGGATGTCAATTTACCGATCAGGCCAGCGTTCTGAGCGTCCTCGCGAATATCTTCGATCATTTCCGGTGTGAGGTTTTCCGCCGTCACTGTGCCGGGAATGAGTTTGTGGGCGTGAATACCCTCTTCATCAATTTCCAAAATGCGCAGATTGGGGGTCCAGAATGAGGTCACAGATGTACGAAAAACACCCGGCACGTAGAAAAGCTCGTCGGTTATATGATAGAGCGTTTCTAGGAATTCCTTATTCCAAATATCTCCGGTAGGCGATTCGATTGCCACAATGATGCCATTGGGACCGGGCAGCTGCTCTCGGTATTCGAAAAATGTTTCGATGAATGGATGGCCCGATGGGAGTTGCTTTTCAAAGCCTGCATCAATATGAACTTCGCTGGCACGCCAAAAACTAACCAGCGTGAGCGCCAAGAGAAGAAACAAAATAAGTTTCCGGTTTTTGAAAACCACCCCTTCAAATTTCGACATCCACCCACTGGTTGAAGGTTGCTCTTGCATCGACATATTCCCCTCTACGACGTTGTCCGCCTGTTATATCTAGATAGGCATTAGCCCATCTCGCACTCGCCTGTCGATCCCCCGATCGAGCTAGTAAGAGCGTCTGCAACGCTTAGGTCCTGTATTTTTCCACTCTGCCGATGATAATCTAAACCGTCTCACCACAGAGTTAACACCTTGCCATTGCCTCGTGTTGCGGCGCAAGCGCTACACATCAAAGGAGGCACCAAGTTCTGGCGCCTCCTTCACTTACATCGTCAATCTAACACCCCAAAAGGATTAGATGCCTTTGCTTGGGTTGATCAGGTATTTCTCACCTGTCTTTTTAGCCACGTACAATCGAACATTCTCGATATCCAGAGCCTCTTCCAAGGACAGTTCTTTTGTAAAGGAGCTGGCAAATGTTGTTTTAATTTCACTGGCAACACGCGCTTGCAGTTCTGCGGTACGTTCTCCCCCGATGCGCCCTAAGAACAATGGCAGCAACCAGCCGCCAATGCCCCACGCCATACCGTAGTTGCGGTCCAAAGTGGTCGAGGAAATATCAAGGCCACCATAGAGGTACACTTGCTTCAATTCTGTTGACCCATATGTATTGAGCCCGGTGACACCGCGGCTGGCAGCCCGTTCCATTGCAACCAAAATGGAGTTGACCAAGCGGCCCCCGCCAATGGCATCGAATGCCAATGTCGCGCCAGTCTCGGCGAGCGCATCAACCAAATCATCCATGAAACTTTCTTTGGATGAATCGCAAATGTGTTTTGCACCAATGGCTTTGAGGATCGCTGCTTGCTCGTCATTACGAACAATATTGACCAATTCCACGCCATCGTTCAGACAAATCTTGTTGAGCATTTGCCCCAAGTTCGACGCAGCAGCGGTGTGCACCAACGCCTTGTGACCTTCAAGCTTCATGGTTTCCACCATGCCCAGAGCGGTCAGCGGGTTGACGAAGCTGGAAGCTGCATCGCGCGGTGTTGTCCCTGCATTATGCGGCAAGCAACTAACAACGGGCACACAACAATATTGTGAATAGGAAGACCCTGAGACCACAGACACTGTTTTGCCCATCAAAGCTTGTGCCGCAGCATCTTCGCCCGCAGCAATAACTGTTCCCGCGCCTTCATTACCAACAGGAATGGCCATGTCAAAACGAGACGCGACCATGCCCAACCGTTTTTCCGGCACCGGCGCTGTCAGCAGCACGCGGCCGCCAGCATCTGCACGTTTTGCTTCCCGGATGTCAGCAGGTCCAAAAAGAGGTCCCATGTCGGACGGATTGATCGGAGAGGCTTCCATCCGAACCAGTACTTCGCTTGCGCCGGGTGTTGGAATGTCGATTTTCTCAATGGAAATCTCTAACTGTCCACCGCGGGTGATTTTTGATTGGATCTGCGAGCCAGTGCTCATGGTATTCTCCCTCATCTGGGGGCTTTCACGCCCGCCCAGACATTTGTAAATTGATATATGGAGGCAGGTTAGAGCGTTCCTTTGGAAATTGCACTCTATCCCTACCCGCCAGCTTGGTTTTAGGTAGGCACTTTGTTGCCAATCTCAAGCCGGTGCTGCAAAAAATTCACCGATTGTCATGTTTGGGAGGGAATAGTCCCCTTCTTTTGATGCACAAGCAGATACATCACCGGGATGACGATGAGGGCCAGAACTGTTGCACTGATCATCCCGCCCACCATGGGAGCTGCGATTCGGCGCATAATCTCTGACCCAGTTCCCGATCCATACATAATCGGCGCGAGACCGGCCACAATGACGGCAAAGGTCATCGTGATCGGTCGTACACGGCGCAATGCACCGTGTTGGACGGCCTCAAACACATCATTGGGTGTCATTTCCCGTGCTTCACTCTGCGCCTGCTCTTGAATGCTGGTCAGCTCTTGGCGTAAATACATGATCATCAACACGCCAATTTCCACCGCCACACCCGAGAGCGCGATAAAGCCAACGGCCACCGCGACGGACATGTTGAAATCCAATACCCACATCAGCCAAACCCCACCCACGAGGGCAAAGGGCAGAGTTCCCATGATAATGAGAACATCTGTGCTGTTTTGAAAATACAGGAACAGCAGAAGAATGATGATGGCCAACATACCCGGCCCTACCAACGCAAACCGTTCTTTGGCTCTTTCCATATATTCGTATTGCCCTGACCATCCGATCGAATAACCAGCGGGTAAATCCAGTTCTTCCTCCACGACGCGGCGCGCCTCTTGGACATAGGACCCTAAATCACGGCCCGCTATGTCCACATAGACCCATCCATTAAGACGGGCGTTCTCACTGCGAATGACGCCGGGGCCTTCTGCAATGGTGATGGTTGCCACGCGGCCTAGGGGGATTTCCATACCCTGAGGAGTAATGAGTGGCAGTTCCTTTAGTTTCTGGACGGAGTTACGGCTTTCCTGAGGGTAACGGAGGTTTATCGGATAGCGCTCCCGTCCCTCCACACTTTCACCCAAGGTCATGCCCCCAATGGCGACGCGTATCACAGCATGCACATCTGCAATGTTGAGCCCGAAGCGCGCGGCTTTGCGGCGATCTACATCTACATCGATGAAGCGCCCCCCTGTTACACGCTCGGCGTAGACCGAGGTGGTGCCCTCCACTTTGGCTAAGACCGTTTCCAAACGTCGGCCAAGCCCCTCAATCACGGCTAAGTCGGGCCCGGAAATTTTAACGCCTACAGGTGTTTTTATGCCGGTCGCCAACATGTCCAATCGGTTTTTGATGGGCATAATCCAGACATTGGTCAGGCTTGGCACCTGAACCAGGTCGTTCAGCTCCTTTTTTATGCTCTCCATTGTCACGCCCGGGCGCCATTCTGATCGCGGTTTAAGTTGAATGGTTGTTTCAATCATGGGCAAGGGTGCAGGGTCTGTTGCGGTTTCGGCCCGGCCGGCTTTCCCATATACCGTTAGGACTCCGGGCACTGAAGCAATCAACTTGTTGGTTTGCTGCAAAATCTGCGTCATCTTGCCCGCTGAAACTGCCGGGAAGGCACTTGGCATATAGAGCAAATCCCCCTCATCCAAATCCGGCATGAACTCACTTCCCAATTGGCTGATGGGCAGAATAGCGGTTACCAACAATGTCGCAGCGATTGCCAAAGTTGCCCATGGTCGACGCAGCGCTAATGCCAGCACGGGCCTATATCCCCGCAGCAATAGACGATTGACGGGGTTGTTGCGTTCTGGCGTGATTTTGCCGCGCACAAAATATCCGATGAGCACAGGCACAATGGTGATCGACAAGGCGGTTGCTGCGGCCATGGCATAGGTCTTGGTGAAGGCTAAGGGCTGGAACATCCGCCCTTCTTGTGCTTCCAAGGCAAAGATTGGGGTGAAACTTAAAGTGATGATCAACAGAGAAAAGAAGAGGGCGGGACCAACCTCAACACAGGCATTGGTAATCACTTCCCAACGTCTCTCTTCGCTCGGGTTTTCTTCCTCCAATTTTTTGTGCACGTTTTCGAGCATGACAATGGTGGCGTCGACCATTGCCCCCACCGCAATGGCAATCCCGCCCAATGACATAATGTTGGCGTTAATGCCTTGAGTATTCATCACCCAAAAAGCGACGCCGACACCCAAGGGTAAGCTCAACGCAACGACGAGGGCTGATCGCAAATGATAGAGAAACAGCGCGCAGACCAATGCGACAATGAGAAACTCTTCGATCAATTTTTCTTGGAGTGTGTCCACTGCCCGCCCAATTAAGTTGGACCTGTCATAGGTAGTCACAATTTCCACGCCTTTTGGGAGGCCTGCTTTGAGCAACTCGAGCTTGGCTTTCACCCGCTCAATGGTCGCCATGGCATTTTCACCGGACCGCATGATGATAACGCCGCCGACAGCTTCTCCTTCACCATTGAGCTCGCCGATGCCTCGGCGTAATTGCGGGCCCACTCGAATTTCTGCCACGTCTTTTAGAAGCAGAGGCGTGCCGCTTTTAGAGACCTTTAGGGGGATCAATTCGAGATCCTGCATCGACGTGATGTACCCGCTGGCCCGTACCATATATTCGGCTTCGGCCATTTCTAAAACCCGGCCACCGGTCTCTTGATTGCCGCGTTCGATGGCGCGTTTGACAAGGTTCAACGGAATTTTAAGAGTACGCAATCGATCCGGGTCAACGATCACCTGATATTGTTTATCCATCCCCCCGATGGTGGCCACCTCCGACACACCTTCAACGGTTTGCAGTTCAAACTTCAAAAACCAGTCTTGCAAAGACCGAAGCTGGCCTAGATCGTGGCCCCCTGTTTTATCAATGAGCGCATATTGGTACACCCAGCCCACACCCGTTGCATCGGGGCCTAACACTGGCTTTGCTTC
>NVSO02000070.1 GCA_002401305.2 Rhodobiaceae bacterium
CGGGCATATTAGCTGCAAAACATTAAACGTATAGGCTGATTGGGCCGATCCGACGTCTTTATGACGCAAGAGTGACTATGCACATTTTGATCCACACGCTGTTGATGGTTTGGGTTACGGGTGGGGCACAAGGTGCTTGGGAACCAGCGTATAGAGCTGTCCCGGCATTGCCATATGACCCGCCGATGCACCTGCCCCGGCACCGGAGCCAAAGAAGATATCGCCGCGTACATTACCTTTGATCGCCGAGCCTGTATCTTGGGCAACCATAAGATGTTGAAACGGGAGGGATTCTGGGGCGCCGTTTTGGCCAGGTTCGCGACTGTCTAACCACATCAACGCACCGAGCGGGTGAACGGCACGGTCCACCGCCAGCGAGCGATAGGGCGTTAGGGGAATATTGGCGGCACCCGGCGGACCTAGATCATCATCCTTGATGGCGACTTCGCGGAAAAATATGTAGGACGGATTGAGGTGCAGGATTTCATCCCGGGAGCCGGGATTTTGAGCCAACCACGTGCGGATCGACTGCATGGAGACCTGATCTTGGGGAATCGCCCCTCGGGCCACCAGATCGCGACCAATAGCGCGGTAAGGACGGCCATTTTTTCCCGCAAAGGCCATGCGCGTTACCGACCCATCATCTAATTTTAGACGGGCGGAGCCTTGGATATGGGCGAAAAAGACATCAATGGGGTCCTTTGCCCATGCCAGCACTAGGGGCTGCGCGTTCAAAGCGCCTGCATCAATTTCAGCGCGCTCATGATAGGGAATGAAACGGCCTGATTCTACGCGGCCCCGAATGGTTTTGCCTTTTAGGCTGGGATCAAACTGTTCCAAATTGAGGGTCAGAAGATCTGAGGGCTTGGCGAGGAACGGGGTCGCATATTGGGCGCTCCGCGTTCTCGAGGCGTTTATTTCGGGTTCGTAATAACCTGTGAAAAGGCCCTGAGGTCGTTTTCTATCCGTAATGAGTAGTGGTGTAAAAGAGGCTTCGATGAAGGCGCGCAGTGCCGAGTTGGTGGCTTTCACGGACAGCACTTGCCTGCACAGAGGTTGCCAGTCTTGGGCCACACCGTAGGGAATAGCGGCCCCTGTTTTACGGTCGAGTGGGGCAGAGGGCGATTTTTTTAGGATGACAGCACAGCTTTTTTGAAAAGCGCGCAAGGCCCCCGATAGGTCGTCAGACTGCCAGCCGGGCAGAGCGCTAAAGGGCACCTGCTGCCAGATCGGGTCTTGTTGATCTGCTTGTTCGGCTTGGGGTGTTTGCGGTGATGATTTAGACATTTCTTCCCCGCTGCATGCCGCTAAGGCCCAAAACATTGCCACGGACATTGCCAGAGAGATGCGCGCCTTCACGCCCCGCGCACCGCTCGTAAAGGGCAGAGTTCTGCGCATTTTTAAGAGCCTGATTCAGTCGCCACAACACGCCAGTTGGGATCTTGGGTCGCCAAGTCGCGCTCAAATGTCCAAATGTCCCGTACTTTACGCACAGTAATTGGATCTCCGTCGATCACTTGGCCGTCTTCATTTTTGATCGATTGCGTAAAGGAACTATCAAATTCAACTGTAATAACAGCCTTTGACCCTTCCAGTTTGGCACTGACGATTTCAGATTGATCCAAGCCGATGAATTCCATTTCCACGGTTTCACCGCGTGTTTCACGGCCTGAAATAACAGAATCGAAATTTTCAAATACGGTCTGGCTCAACAAGCCCTGCAGCACGCCGCGATTGCCAGATGCAAAGGCTGTGACAATCATCTCATAGGCAACACGGCCTCCAGAGACAAACGTTCCGGCATCGAAACTACGATCCGCTTGGGCGATCTCAGTTAAGCCCGGCAGGTCGTCACTGATGCCGATATTGACGACATCTTCGCGCGTCGGCATGGCGTGTGTTTGGCCGGGGAGAGGAATGACATTATCACCGGATACCGTGGAACCCGCATCCGCCTGTTCCTTTTTGACTTTGTCGAAAGCTGACTTCTCCTGAGGAGGCTGCTCATGACCTGTGCGCTCACCCAATATGCTGCGCAATTTGAAAATCACCACGACGGCGACGATCAATAAGATAAGGGTCAGAGGATCAAATTCACTCCCCATTTTGATAGGTCCTTTCTGAGGTACGGTTGGTTCACCCCACCTCCTCTTTAAGTCATATGTCTTTTGTCTAAGCTATGCCAAAATAGAGGCTGTGGCCACTGTTCGCCGCTTTATTTGCTGATTTCTAAAGGTTTTCCTATGCCCTTGCTCCTTTTCTTCCTGTTTCTTTGCATTCCGCTTGGAGAGATTGTCGTCTTCATTGAAGTCGGCGATTGGATTGGGCTATGGCCAACGATTGCTACTGTCATTTTGACAGCGCTCATTGGGACAGCTCTTATCCGCCAACAGGGGCTTGCGACCTTGATGGAAGCGCAACGTACAATGGCCCGCAATGAAGTGCCGGTAGCTGAAATGCTGCATGGTTTCTTTTTGGTGATCGGCGGCATCTTGCTTTTGGTCCCGGGTTTCATCACCGATGGCATTGGTTTTTTACTGCTGATCCCTGCTGTGCGTCACTCTTTGGCAGCGCGCGCGGTTCAACGGATGCGCCCTATTGATCCTGATTTTGACGGAGAGGGCCCCGACCGCTTTATCTATTCAGGCGACGGGCGACCAGATGAGACAGTTCAGCCTTCTAGAAGGCGCCCGGATGGTCGCTCTGGCAATGGCATGGTCATTGAGGGTGAAGCAGAAGAGGTTGAGCCTGATGAGGGAACACCTCCGCGCCGTTAAGGCATTTACCGTATTGGAATCGAGTTAAGCAAAGCACGGGTGCCCTGCTTGTTTGTTGCGCTTTTCCATGATAGCCAACTCATCTGATATTTACGTCCTGCCCATTTTTCTTTGGGACGCTTTACCCCTATGTTTATCTAAAGGAGCTGTGGCACATGGCCGAGAATGATCAATCTGGTTCTGAAAATGGCAGCTTGGCTGCGGACGAGCAAATTGCTCCCCAATTGCGGGTTATCACCCAATACATCAAAGATATGTCTTTCGAAAACCCAGGGGCTCCCCAGTCTTTGACACCACAATCTGAAGCGCCAAAAATTGGGGTGAATGTTGATGTGGGTGTACGCGGTTTGTCTGACACTGATTTTGAAGTTGAAATTAAACTCAGCATCGAAGCCATGGCAGCTGACAAGCCCATTTTCATTGTAGAGCTTACCTATGCGGGTATTTGCCGTTTGGAAAACATTCCA
>NVSO02000071.1 GCA_002401305.2 Rhodobiaceae bacterium
CAAAACCGCGCCAATTGGCCCAGAATGCCCCATTGACTCTGTGATAGCACATAGTCATTGTGGCGCCGCCTTTGGCAGGTTATTGCCATAAGTACGCAAAACGGATTTCCGATGCCGGGGACGATGTGACCCCGAACCGGGCGCCAACTCGTTGGCTCCATCAGACCGGCAGATATTAAGAGTTAAAGCATGACGTCAACAGATCAGTCTGCAACCCGCACCTCCTCGAGGGGCGAGTCCGCATCCGCCAATGCATCTTTGGGTGCAACACACACTCAAATGGCCAACGCCATCCGCGCCTTGTCCATGGATGCAGTGCAGGCAGCCAAAAGCGGCCACCCGGGCATGCCCATGGGAACCGCAGACATCGCGACCGTCCTCTTCACCAAATTCATGAAGTTCGATCCATTGAGCCCAAACTGGGCCGACCGCGATCGCTTCGTTTTGTCAGCGGGCCACGGCTCAATGCTGCTCTACTCTCTCCTTCATCTTCTTGGTTATGAAGATATGACGATTGAAGAGTTGAAAAACTTCCGCCAGCTCGGCGCTAAAACAGCTGGCCACCCAGAATATGGTCATGCTCAAGGCATCGAGACCACAACCGGCCCCCTTGGCCAAGGCATCAGCAACGCTGTTGGCTTTGCACTGGGCGAGCGGATGATGAATGCCAAATTCGGCAACGACCTCGTTGACCACTATACATATGTCATCGCAGGCGACGGTTGCCTGATGGAAGGCATCAGCCACGAAGCCATTTCAATGGCGGGCCATTTGAAGCTGAACAAGCTGATCGTCATGTGGGACGACAACAGCATCACCATCGACGGTAAAGTAGAACTGTCTGAAAGTGGTGATCAAATTGCGCGTTTCCAAGCTGCAAACTGGAACACCATCGCCATTGATGGCCACGACCCAGAAGCCATTGAGGCCGCGATCTCGACTGCACGTCAATCAGATAAGCCCACAATGATTGCCTGTAAAACAATCATCGGCAAAGGCTCCCCAAACAAACAAGGCACTTCCGGCATTCACGGCGCACCTTTGGGTGAAGACGAGATTGTTTTGGCGCGCAAAGAGCTCGGCTGGACGGACGAACCCTTCGTCATTCCCGCACCGATCCGCGACGCATGGCGTGTCGCAGCTCTCAAAGCTGCCAAAGCCCACAAGACATGGGAAACCCGTTTGGCGGCAACCGATGCGAGCAAACGCGTTGAATTTGAACGTCGCATGGCGGGTGACACCACAAAAGCTGTGGGCGTAGCCATCAACGACTTCAAAAAGAAAATGTCAGCCGAAAAGCCTAGTTGGGCCACGCGCAAATGTTCAGAAGCAGTCTTGAACGTTGTAAACCCAATCATGCCAGAAAACGTGGGCGGCTCTGCTGACCTTACCGGCTCAAACAACACCAAGTCTAAAGACCAACTTCCGGTGCAAGCGCCCGACTATGATGGTTCATACATTTATTACGGCGTGCGCGAACACGGCATGGCAGCAGCAATGAACGGCCTCACTTTGCACGGCGGTTTCATTCCTTACGGCGGCACCTTCATGGTCTTCACAGACTATTGCCGCCCAGCCATTCGTTTGTCCGCACTGATGGGCATTCGCACAATTTACGTAATGACCCATGATTCCATTGGCCTTGGCGAAGATGGACCAACCCACCAACCGGTTGAACATCTCTCTGCCCTACGCGCCATTCCTAATCTGATGGTCTTCCGCCCGTGTGACGCTATTGAAACAGCAGAATGCTGGCAGCTGTCTTTGGAAACAAAAACAGCGCCGTCTATTTTGGCACTCACCCGTCAGGGCCTGCCAACCCAGCGCACCGAGCACACAGATGAAAATCTCTGCGCACGTGGTGCCTACGAACTTTCTCCTGCCAAAGGTGTCGCAAAAGTAACGCTGCTTGCTACTGGCTCAGAAGTTAAAATCGCTATGGCTGCACAAGAACAGCTCCAAGCAGACGGCATTGCCGCCCGCGTTGTTTCTGTGCCGTGCCAAGAACTATTCGACACCCAATCTCGTGAGTACCGAGAACAAACCTTGGGTGAAGGAACTGTCCGCGTGGCCATCGAGGCTGGCACGGGCATGAGTTGGGACAAATATCTCGGGTTCGAGGGTGCCTTTGTGGGCATGACCGGCTTCGGCGCGAGTGCTCCAATTGACGACTTGTACAATCATTTCGGGATTACAGCTGAAGCAGCCGTCGCGGCGGCAAAAGAACGGCTGCAAAACGACTAAAAAACTATTAGGAGAAGAGGCTCATGGCAGTACGTGTTGCTATTAACGGTTTTGGCCGTATCGGACGTTTGGTTCTACGCGCAATCGCAGAATCAGGTCGTAAAGACATTCAAGTAGTTGCAATCAACGACCTGGGGGACGTTGAGTCCAACGCCCACTTGTTGAAGTATGATTCTGTGCACGGTATTTTTCCGGGCAAAGTTCGCACCACCAAGTCATCCATGAATGTTGGCCAAGGTCCGATCAAAATTCTTTCAGAGCGTGACCCGGCACAATTGCCTTGGGACAAACTCGATGTAGATATCGCACTAGAATGTACCGGTATTTTCTCGGCCCGTGATAAAGCAGCATTGCACCTTGAAGCTGGCGCTAAAAAAGTTCTCGTTTCTGCACCGTCCGCAGGCGCTGACTTGACCGTCGTGTACGGCGTGAACGACAAGAAATTGCGCAAAGGCCACAAAGTGGTTTCTAACGCATCTTGCACCACCAACTGCTTGGCCCCTGTCGCTCAAGTGCTCAACAAATTGTGCGGCATTGAGCAAGGCTACATGACCACAATCCACGCTTTCACAGGCGACCAACAAACCGTTGATACTTATCACTCAGACCCACGCCGCGCCCGCGCAGCGTCCGTCTCAATGATCCCAACATCAACCGGTGCTGCTAAAGCTGTTGGCCTGGTATTGCCTGAGCTTGCTGGCAAATTCGACGGCACAGCGATCCGCGTTCCAACACCAAACGTTTCCTTGATCGACATCACCTTCAATGCAGGTCGTGAAGTAACCGTTGAGGAAGTGAATGCTGCAATCGTCAAAGCAGCTGACGGCCACCTTAAAGGCGTGTTGGGCTACACAGATGAGCCATTGGTATCCATCGACTTCAACCACAATCCAAACTCTTCTACTTTCGACCTAACCCAAACACAAGTTGTCGACGGTAGCTTGGTACGTGTATTGAGCTGGTACGACAATGAGTGGGGCTTCTCCAACCGTATGGGCGACACCGCTGTTGCCATGGGTAAATTGCTTTAAGCAGGCAAACGCTGTTAGCGCAGCGCTGATTTAACTTAGGAGAAGAAACATATGGCCGAGCACAAAACGCTCGACGATCTGTTCGCAACTGGTTCGGTGGAGGGCAAAAATGTCCTCCTCCGCGCCGACTTGAACGTTCCGACAGACGGCACCACAATCACGGACACAACCCGTCTGGAACGCCTCTGCCCTACCCTTGAGGCCCTTGCTGCCAAAGGCGCAAAGATCATCATCTTGTCCCACTTCGACCGTCCTAAAGGTAAAGTGGTCCCCTCGATGAGCCTCGCTCCCGTTGCCCACGCTCTTGGAGAGCTGCTGGGCAAACCCGTCGCCTTTGTAAGCGACTGCATTGGAGAAGCCGTAGCCATCGCAATAAGCGTTTTGCCTGCTGGCGGCATTCTCGTGCTGGAAAACACCCGCTTTCATGAAGGGGAAGAAGCCAACGACCCAGAGTTTGCAAAAGCTCTTGCGACAAATGGCGACTTCTTCGTCAACGACGCTTTCTCAGCCGCGCACCGCGCCCATGGCTCTACAGAAGGCATCACACACTTCCTCCCGTCCTACGCAGGCCGGGCTATGGAAACTGAATTAGACGCTTTAAACAAAGCCCTCGGCACACCGGATAAGCCCGTTGTCGCTATTGTGGGCGGCGCTAAAGTCTCGTCCAAACTAGAGCTACTCGGTAACCTCGTCGCAAAAGTAGATACGCTGGTTATCGGCGGCGGCATGGCCAATACATTCTTGGCGGCCCA
>NVSO02000072.1 GCA_002401305.2 Rhodobiaceae bacterium
ATCTGTATCCAAAGCCATGCTACTCTCCAATTGTCTTGTTAGTCTACTTACTCATCATGTTGACGGTACTGGTTTGATCGCTCTTGGGTCGCTCATCGACAACCCATTCACCGGTGATCAAGTAATTGATTGTTTCGGCAATATTGGTGGCGTGGTCGCCGATACGTTCAATATTTTTGGCAATAAACAAAAAGTGCGTACACGCACCGATCATGCGAGGGTCCTCCATCATGTAGGTGAGTAATTCACGGAAGATGGAATTATACATTTCGTCGATTTCTTCGTCAGACATCCACACTTCTTGGGCTTCTTCCAAAGATCGATTTGCGTAGGCATCGAGTACCTTTTTCAATTGCCCCAGTGCTAGGCGGCCCATCCGTGACAAGCTTTGCTTCAAGCGTGATGGCGTATCGTGCTGGTCCAAAATAACGATGGATCGCTTGGCGATGTTTTTGGCAAGGTCGCCGATACGTTCCAAGTCTGAAACGATTTTGAAGGCGGCGATGGTCTCGCGAAGGTCGCGCGCCATTGGTTGACGCAGGGCGATCAATTTAACCGCCTGGGCTTCAATCTCATGTTCCATTGCATCAATTTGTGCATCACTGGCGACGGTCTGCTCCGCCAAACGCAAGTCTTTGCGTGCAACGCTGTCTATGGCCCCGGACAGTTGAACTTCCGTCAAGCCACCCATTTGTGCGATGGCTGTGGACAGAGCGTCCAACTCATCTTCAAACGATTTTACAATATGTTCCGTTGGCATCATACCCTCCGAAAAGTCCGCTTCATTCATCAAATAAAATGTGGTGTAAATTCAGTTACACACCGCGTGCGTGGTTAGCCAAAGCGGCCCGTAATATAATCTTGTGTGCGTTCGTCTTTTGGGTTGGTGAAGATTTGGTCTGTTTCACCCTCGTCCACCAAAACGCCCAAGTGGAAGAACGCGGTACGTTGAGACACCCGAGCCGCTTGCTGCATGGAGTGCGTTACGATCACAATCGTGAAACGCTCTCTAAGCTCGTCAATCAACTCTTCAATCCGAGCTGTGGCAATCGGATCAAGAGCCGAACAAGGCTCATCCATCAAAATCACGTCCGGGTTCACAGCGATTGCGCGGGCAATACATAGGCGCTGTTGCTGGCCACCAGACAGGCTGGTACCGGGCTCTTCTAGACGGTCTTTCGCCTCATCCCAAAGGCCTGCACGACGCAGACTGGTTTCAACAACCTCGTCCATTTCGCCCCGACCAGATGCTTGACCATGAATGCGTGGGCCATAAGCAATGTTGTCGTAGATCGACTTTGGAAAGGGGTTTGGCTTTTGAAAGACCATGCCCACACGCGCACGCAGCTCAACCACATCGATATTTGAGCGATAGATATCAACGCCATCGACCGTCAATTCACCGCCGACACGACACCCATCAATGACATCATTCATACGGTTAATACACCGCAGGAAGGTGGATTTACCGCAACCAGAGGGGCCAATCAACGCTGTGACCTGATGCTCAGGAATGGCCAAATTGACGTCAAAGAGGGCTTGCTTTTCGCCGTAATGAACGGTGATGTCTTTACCGATCACTTTTGACTTTCGCTCAACAGCCTTCTCAGGTTGGCCGCTATTTTCGAGTTGTTCTGCTACTGACATATTCATTTCCCCTACCACCGACGCTCAAAGCGTTTACGCAACATGACAGCGATTGCATTCATACACACCAAGAAGGTGAGCAGAACCAAAATGGCCGCACTGGTTTTTGCAACAAAGGCCCGCTCTGGACTATCGGCCCAGATATAAATCTGAACAGGCAGTACAGTTGACGGATCGAAAATTCCCTGTGGAATATCCACAATAAAGGCCACCATGCCGATCATCAGCAAAGGCGCTGTTTCGCCAAGCGCTTGCGCCATACCAATGATTGTACCCGTTAGGATACCCGGCATCGCCAAGGGCACAACGTGGTGGGTGACAACTTGTAATTCGGACGCCCCAATACCTAGAGCGGCTTCGCGAATGGACGGCGGCACTGCTTTAAGGGCGGCCCGCGTGGCAATAATAATTGTCGGCAAGGTCATCAAGGCAAGGACCATCCCCCCTACCACCGGCGCCGATCTGGGCATGCCAAAGAAGTTGAGGAACATTGCCAGCCCTAACAGTCCGAAAACAATTGAAGGCACGGCCGCAAGGTTATTGATGTTGACCTCGATAAGATCTGTCCATCGGTTTTGCGGCGCATATTCTTCGAGATATATAGCGGCCAACACACCAAGCGGGAAGCTCACCGCCAGTGCCACGCATAGAGTGAAGAAAGAGCCAACAACAGCGCCCCAAATACCTGCTTGCTCGGGTTCACGGCTATCACCGGTTGAGAAGAAAGAGAAGTTAAAGCGTGTCTCCACACGGCCCTGCTCTACGAGCCCATCGACCCAAGCAATCTCGTTGTCTTTGACGCGCCGATCTTCTTGCGGCAAATCTCTACTAACCTGACCTTTTATAAAGATATCAATGTCGTCGGAACTGCGCACCCAAATGGGGAATGTCGTTCCAATGAGGGATGGGTCATCCGCCACGGCAAGCCGTATTTCACGGTCGGCCCCCGAAGACACAATGCCACGCAATCTTTTCTTTTCACGACGATCCGTCACTTCAGGATGAAACGCATAAACCGCATCAAACGTCAGCTGACGAAAGCGACCGCTTTCCACATCTGCCGCATCCACCGTTACATCAAGCTTGATGTAGGTTTGGAAAAAAGCGGGCATACCAACGATCCCGATCGAAGTTACCAAGGTTGCCAACACGAGGACGGCGGCACCAATGGCAGCAAGACCGTAGAGACGGAAGCGGCGTTCGGCAGCATACCGCTGCTTTGTCCGCTCAGACATCTCCCCCCAGCTCTTCTGCTGAGAGACGGCTGTATTTGATGATGTATCAGTCATATTTCTCTCGGTATTTCCGGACAACGCGGAGCGCGACCATGTTGAGGCATAGGGTGATGACAAAGAGAACCAAGCCAAGGGCGAACGCCGCAAGTGTTTTGGCGCTATCAAATTCTTGGTCGCCTACCAGCAGTGTTGCAATTTGTACCGTGACAGTTGTGACCGCCTCAAGGGGGTTGGCGGTCAGATTTGCCGCCAGACCTGCGGCCATGACCACGATCATCGTTTCGCCGATTGCGCGTGACACAGCCAGGAGCACCGCCCCGACAATTCCGGGAAGAGCTGCGGGCAGAATGACTTGTTTAATTGTTTCAGACTGAGTGGCGCCCAATGCATACGACCCATCTCGCAAAGATTGCGGCACTGCGTTCATCACATCATCTGAAAGGGATGAGATGAAGGGGATGATCATGATGCCCATCACGACACCTGCGGCTAAAGCAGATTCTGACGACACATCCAATCCCAAACTTTCGCCTGCTCCTCTAAAGAAGGGAGCCACAGTAAGGGCTGCAAAGAAGCCATAGACAACAGTTGGCACGCCAGCGAGAATTTCCAAAGCTGGCTTAACCACCGACCGCATTGTAGGGCCTGCATATTCAGACATGTAGATGGCTGAGAAAAGCCCAATTGGTACCGCAACCACCATGGCAATGAGGGTTATAAGAAATGTGCCTGCAAAAAGAGGGATCGCCCCGAACGCACCAGAAGAACCAACTTGGTCTTCCCGCATCGCCATTTGAGGGCTCCATTTTAGGCCAAACAAAAATTCATCAAATGGTACTTTGTCGAAAAACCGGATGGTTTCAAAAATCAACGACAATACAATACCAACGGTTGTCAGAATAGCGATCAGCGACGCTGTCATCATCGCCCATCGAGCAATCTTCTCTACCCGGTTACGCGCCCGGAACCGTTGGCTTAGACGGGTCCGTGCAAACGACCCCATAACAATAGCCATTGAAAGGGCCACTAGGAAAAGTGCCTGCTGACTGATCGCTTCGTAGCGCATGTAAGAGTTTGCAGCTGCCTGAAGCGCTGGATCAATGGTTTGGCTAACAATATTACCGGACGCTAAGTTGCGAATATCGGTAAGCAAAAGTTTAAAAACATTTGGGTCAGAAATCGCTAAAATCGCTCGATCAGCTGGTAATTGATTGATCACCACCGCCTCAACAATTTGAGGCTCTAGGATCATCCAAAGCGCGACGAGGAGTAAGGCTGGCAAACCACACCACAAGGCGACATAGGCACCGTGAAAGGACGGTAGGGAGTGCAAAACAACTAAGTGCTCACCCTTTGCCAAGGACACTGCTCGGCGGCGACCCCAAAAATAACTGACGCCAGTCAGCAGGAGGAGCGCGATGACAAGATAAGAGATCTGCATAGGATAGCTGCTTCTCTATTGAGTGAATTGTTTCATGCTCAATGGCGTTGAAAGCCTGGATCGTTTGAGCACAATCTGTCGGTACGAAAGTAGTTGGGGAGGTCACCCTCCCCAACCGTTCAATTACATTGCAAGTGTTGCAAGTGCTTTAGCTTGTTTAGCCATGGACGCACGGTCAGCTTCTGGCAAAGGGATCAGACCCTTATCAACCAAGTAGCCATCTGGGCCCCATGCATCTTCGCTCGTGAATGCAGCAACGAATTCTGCGATGCCAGGTACTTTACCAACGTGCTCTTTCTTCACGTAGAAGAAGAGTGAGCGAGAAATTGGGTAGTCGCCATTTGCGATGCGTTCGAATGAAGGCATGTTGCCTTCAACGATCGCGCCTTTGATTTTGTCAGCATTCTGATCGAGGAAAGAGAAGCCGAAAATCCCAACAGCGTTCGGGTTCGCAATCAATTTTTGAACGATCAAGTTGTCGTTTTCGCCCGCTTCGATGAAAGCGCCATCTTCACGGATTGAATGAGCAACCACTTTGAAGGCTCTTTTGTCGGATTTTTTCAACGCTTTAAGTTCTGGGAACTGCTTCGCGCCTTTTTCCATCGCCAACTCCACGAATGCATCACGTGTACCCGAGGTTGGTGGTGGGCCAAGCACTTCAATTTTGGTCGTTGGCAAGTTTTTGTTTACGTCAGCCCAAGTTTTATGTGGGTTGGCGATCAAACCGCCTTTGCCGTCTGGGATGTCTTTAGCCAGCGCCAAGAAAATGTCTTTCGTGGTCAAAAAGAAATCAGGACCTGACTTTGCGTTACCCAAAACGATGCCATCGTAACCGACTTTAACTTCGGTGATGGTGATGCCGTTTTCGGTGCATTTTTTGAATTCTCTACTTTTGATACGACGAGAAGCGTTCGTAATATCAGGGTGCTCCATGCCAACGCCAGAGCAGAACAATTTCATGCCGCCGCCAGAACCAGTTGATTCAACAACAGGTGTTTTGAATTTCGTTGACCGACCGAATTCTTCAGCAACTTTCGTTGAGAAGGGGAATACGGTGGATGAGCCAACGATTTGAATTTGGTCGCGAGCATGCGCCACGCCAACCATTGAAATAGAAGCAACTGCGACTGATGCCGCCAGTGCGAGAGTCTTAAGTTTCACGGTATCTCTCCAATCACGTGGGTCCCTGTTAATCACATCAACCGCACATGTTGCTTTGTGAGGCCCTAACGAAAACGATTGCGTTTTCTTGGTCTTCACGTCCAGCGTGCGATCGCTGATTTGCCCTCAGGCACTGGCAAGCTATGTTTGCTGCACGAAGGGAATACGACAAAAGCATGACAGTTGCGTGACACACCCAAGCACTTGATTTTATTGATATTTTTTCAACATTTCGATCAAAACCAGTCAATTCAGCCTGCAGTAGGCAAGCGGATTGTCATATTGGTGCCCGCCCCAAGCTCAGAATCGATGGTCAATGTGCCGTCATGTCGGCTGATGATGTGTTTGACAATCGCCAAACCCAAACCAGTGCCGCCGCGCTCTCGGGAGCTGGCAATGTCGGCTCGGTAGAAACGCTCCGTCAGCCGTGGCAGATGTTCGCGCGCGATGCCGGGCCCGTGATCTTTTACCGATACGGCCAGCATGGAGCGACGGCCAGATGTATCGGGGGTGAGAGCGATGTCGATCTTTTTGCCAACCCCGCCGTATTTGAGGGCGTTATCGACCAAGTTTTGCATCACTTGATACAGCTCGTCCCAATCTCCTGTTACCGCAGGAACATCACCCTCGACTTCTTGAATGGAGATCACCACCTCTTGTTGCTGCGCCAGATGGCCCAGGCCATCGACAACATCACCCACAAGGGCGCGCATATCCACTTGCCCTGAAGGCGGCACATGCTCGCGCAATTCAATTCGGCTCAGAGATAAAAGGTCATCAATCAGTTTCTGCATGCGCAGAGCTTGGGTCGACATGATTACCAGAAATCTACTCTGCGCTTCTGGGTCATCTTTCGCGTGGCCTTGTAACGTCTCAATGAAACCCAATACGGCTGCCAGAGGTGTTTTTAACTCGTGGCTCGCATTGGCGACAAAATCTACGCGCATTTGCTCCACCCGGCGGGCATCGGTGACATCTCGAAACATGATCAAGACACGAGGCGCCACATCTGAATTTTTCCCATCAACCGAAGCACCATCTTTGTTCACCGACGCGATGAAGGCTTCGTAGTTGCGTTCTACGGGGACGGGCATTGTATATTCAACCCGTTCAGGCTCCCCCCCCCTTAGAATATTATCCACCGCGCGCAACACATCGGGCACACGCAAGACACTCGCCAAGTGCTTACTTTCAGCGCCTTCACCGAT
This sequence comes from Rhodobiaceae bacterium, assembly GCA_002401305.2. Classification (GTDB taxonomy): domain Bacteria; phylum Pseudomonadota; class Alphaproteobacteria; order Parvibaculales; family Parvibaculaceae; genus NORP139. The sequence goes on from NVSO02000072.1 coordinate 6,693, forward strand.
TAGAATATTCGCGGCATCGTTCTTGAAAACAACGCGCCCTTGTTCATTCACGAGAATAAGAGGTTCGCGCAACGACTGAATGACCAGACCATCAATGCCATTCTCTGGCATTTCCAATATGCCTTTCACGCGGCGCTGACCTGTGATGGTAATTGGCGTTTTGTCGTTTGGTCGCCGTGCAAGACTGGCAGATAGACCCACTGTTAACGCAATAAAGCATAGGCCTGCAATCCAGGGGTTTAGACCTGCCCACGCCACAAGGCTGGAAAACACCAGAAAAGTGACACCCCCAAAAAGACGAAAGGGCCACATTCTGACGCCAAATTGCTCTAGCGATGTAAGGGGCTTAATACCCATTTTAGCTGACTCCTGTTTGGCGCCCGACCTTTGATCCCTCTTCGACCAGCAGTCCGCAGGGCCAATACCCTTAGCTTAGCATTTAAAATGAGTGACAAGATCGACCGGCAGGCGGCCCTCGCCACGCCTTACTGACCCAGTTTTGGAATTGAAACACACGCTACTTTGTGACGAATCATTTTCTTTTCAACGGTTTCGAAAGGCTAGCGTAGTTGTACGGATAAATACGAACCTTATGTGACAGTCCCTTCTGTTTATCTAATTCCATTAGGCGCCCCCCCTTAGCACGGTCTCCTTCATGCGCCTGTGTTCGCGCGCCTAGCGGCTCAAGACAGAGGCGGGTTTATACGATTGCCATAAAGATCCTGACAAAGAGGCCAAAAAAGGCTATTTAGTGATAAAATGTCACAACAAGAAGGATGAGGAAAAGTCATGTCTCCATTTAACGGAAAAGTTGCCGTCATCACCGGAGCCGCAAGCGGCATTGGTCGGGCACTCGCTGTCGCCTTCGCACAAGAAGGCGCGTCAGTGGCCCTTTCGGATGTGGATATGAATGGCTTAGCCGAAACGCTTCGGATGGTTGAGGCTGCTGGGGGTAGCGGACGCACCTACCAAGTGGATGTGGGTGACCGGGACGCCGTTTTTGCTTTTGCTGATGAAGTGCAATCGACGCAAGGCGGCGCTGATATTGTCATCAATAATGCTGGTGTTGCCCAAGTGGCCACTGTTGACGAATTGACCATGGAAGATTTGGAATGGGTCATGAAAATTGACTATTGGGGCATGGTTTACGGCACGAAAGCCTTCTTGCCACAGATTGAAGCCAAAGGCGGCGGTTACCTCGCAAATGTTTCCAGCATCTTCGGCATCATCTCCGTGCCGGGTCAATCTGCTTACAACTCAGCCAAATTTGCCATCCGCGGCTTCACCGAGGCGTTGCGCCATGAGATGAAGGGCACGTCCACCCATATTGCCTGCATTCATCCGGGCGGCGTTAAAACCAGCATCGTGAAAAATGCGCGCTTCCTGCAAAGCTCCACAGCACAAGACCGGTCAGACGCTTCTACAAGCTTTGATAAATTGGCGCGGACCACCCCGGAAAAAGCCGCTCAAACAATCTTGAAAGGACTACGCAAACGCAAAGGTCGGATCTTGATTGGGAATGACGCCCGCATGATGGACATCATCCAACGCTTGTTCCCGACCAAATATGGCTTCCTGTTTAGCAAGAAGTCTCCGATTGGCGACCTCGGCGGGAATTAATCCGGCACCTGTGTATCCCCCATCCCGCTCTTTTGAAAAATAGACTGGGATGGGTCATAATCAGTTTCGTATTCCTCGACGCACCCCCTTGGGAGGGCAACACGATGATCGTGATCACAGGTACATTTGATTTAAAGCCAGAACAACGCGAAGAGGCCTTTAGTCTTTTTGGGGAAATGGCAAAAGCAAGTTTGGCGGAAGATGGGTGCAGTGCCTACGCCTTCTTTGAAGATGTCGCGCGGGCCAATCATTTTCGGGTGTATGAAGAATGGGCTGATGAGGATGCCGTCGCTTTTCATTTTGCGACCCCTCACATGACTGTTTTTCTGGAAGGACTTGGTCAAATTCGACCGAGCAACATGGATATCGAAAAAATCATCGTATCCTCGAGCGGTCCTTTGAAAAACACCTAGACCCCGTTTTGAAACTGACGCCCCTTGGGGCACTGCATAGGAATTATGCTTATGACTTCATCTAGTTTTCCACCCCTTGCTGCGGGTGAAACGGGACCAACGTCCAACACCTATTTTTCGCAACGCCTGCGTTTGCACTATGTCGATTGGGGTAATGAAGGAGCGCCACCTTTGCTGCTCGTGCACGGGGGACGAGACCATTGCCGCAACTGGGACTGGGTCGCGCAATCCTTGAAAGACCGCTACCACGTTATTGCGCCAGATTTACGCGGGCACGGCGACAGCCAATGGATGCTGGGCGGTGCCTATGATCTCATGGATTTCGTCTATGACATTGCGCAATTAGTGCACCAAAAACAATTGGCGCCGTTGACGATTGTTGGCCATTCGTTAGGTGGGAATATCTCCTTGCGCTATGCGGGGCTTTACCCTGAGACGGTGAAACAATTGGTTGCGATTGAAGGTTTGGGTCCCTCGCCTAAACTGGTCAAAGAGCGCTCGGAGACACCCCGCTCTGACAAATTGCGCCAATGGATCGATGATATGCGCGGCTTATCTGGTCGTTTACCTAAGCGTTATGCAAGCTGGGAAGAGGCATGCCAACGTATGCAGGGGGAGAACCCTCACCTTAACCCGGAGCAGGCTCGTCATTTAACTGTGCATGGAGTGCATCAGAATGAAGACGGCACGTATAGTTGGAAGTTTGATAATTACGTGCGCGCCTTTTCACCCAATGCTTTTGATCCGGTGGAGGCTGTTGCTATGTGGGAGCGGATTACCTGCCCTACATTGCTTATACGCGGCACGGAAAGCTGGGCCAGCGACCCAGTAGAAGATGGCAGAGCGTCTCATTTTCCAAATGCTCGCGTTGAAAATGTGGAAAAGGCGGGCCATTGGGTTCACCACGACCAGCTCGACTATTTCTTAAAACTACTGGACGGCTTTCTCGACTAGGCCAATGCACTCGTGATGTCTTGGGTCGCAAATCGCGTACTTAGCTCGCGGGCCCCATTGGCATCCAACAGAGTGCTGCTTTCAAGCATAGCGCTTGGCTCTGGCAGCTCTCCCTTCAAATCGCGGCCCAAGCGGTTCTCAGGAAAACTGAGGGTCACTTGGGTCCCCTTCCCCAGCTCACTTGTTAGCTCGATCGTGCCGCCGTGCGCTTCGACCAAAGACTTTGTAATGGCAAGGCCTAAGCCACTGCCCTCAAACCGTCGTGCCAAAGTCGAATCCACTTGCACAAAAGGTTGCAGAACTTCTTCCAGATGGTCTGCGGGAATGCCAATGCCGGTGTCGATGATGCGCACAGACAAAGTCCCCGCTTCACCGTATTCCACTTCGACCCGAACTTCGCCGTCAGCCGGTGTAAACTTCATGGCATTGGACATGAGGTTTAGGAGGATTTGTTTCATGGCACGCTTATCAGCCGCGAGATAGGGCAAACCCTCCACTGCACAAGTGACGAGGTCCGCCTTCTTTTCACCGTTTACGAGTGTGGTGACGCGACCTGCGGCCCAATCTACAATTTCTGCGACATTGACCCATTCATCTTCCAGCTCCACCATGCCGGCTTCAATGCGCGAGAGGTCAAGAATGTCGTTGATCACATCCAATAGGTGGCGGCTGGATTCTAAGATGTTAGAGACGTAACCTTCATAGCGTTTATTCTCCAGGCGCCCGAACATGCCAAGGTCCAAGATCTCGGAAAAGCCGATGATTGCATTGAGCGGCGTGCGTAATTCATGGCTCATGTTGGCAAGGAACTGTGATTTCGCACGGTTGGCTTGCTCCGCATCACTTAAGGCGGCAATCAGCGCTTGTTCGGCTTGCTTGCTCACTGTGATATCTCTTACCACGCCCACAAATTGGATTTCCTCCCCCAACCGCATGGTTTTGATCGTCAATTCCAACGGAAAATGAGACCCGTCGGCGCGCGTGCCTAGCATCTCAAGAGTTCCGGCGTCGAGCAATTCAGACTTACCCGTTTGTTTGAAATTCCGTATGGACTGGCCAAAGTCAAATGGCCGATGTGACCCACTTTTCAACAAAGTACCGAGCTTACGCCCCACTAAATCTTGATAAGAATATTGAAAGAGCGTGCAGATGGCGGGGTTAGCGGAATTCACACGGCCGGAGGTATCAATGGATATGATCCCGTCTTCAACTGTATCCATCATGGTTCGCAATCGTTGTTCACTCAGGCTCTTTGCAGCTTCGGCAAGATATTGTTGTGTCGCATCTTGCAAGCTTAGAAGGACGACTTCCTCGTCATCAGGCAAAGCGACATGCTGGCAGGTACAATGTAAGTTCCGCCATTCACCGTCCGCATGGAGCAAACGAAAACTACAATCGGCGGACCCATTCGGCGTTGCCAGAGCAGTCGCTAAAGCCTTCTTTATTCCATGGGGCTGGTCATCTTCAATGAGGCTGAATAAGGACAATCCAGTGAGCAGATCTTCTTGATACCCAAACTCTGAAACCATCGCCTTGTTTGCAAAGCGAATGTCGGCATCGATACCCACCATCAACAAGGGCATGCGGTTGGAGTCCACGAGAGCGCGGTAATAGCTCGACACATGGTGCAAGTTACGTAAGTAAGCGGAGGCACGACGTGCCAACTTCGACCACACCAGCGTCATGTCGCCGATCTCATCGAGGGTGCGCGGCTTCACGTTAAAGTCTGCATCGGTGAGGGAGCGTAAGTTTTTCGGGTCCACGATCTGGGACAACGCGTAGACAGGCCGCATGCTGATGCGCAGAACTGTACTGGCTATGATCGTGCCGATAATTGAGATGGTACCTGCAGTCGCGAATATGACAAAAAGTTCCATTGTCATCTCAAAGCCTTGCAGGTCCAAATAGACCAGCACAATGGACAGCAGACTTATAGGCATGACGATCCCAAGAATAGCAAAATGGGAATGGACGGAGAAGATGCGCACGGAGATATTGCGCTCACTAAAGAATGCGCCCATGTCCATCGCCAGCAAAATCACGAAAGGAGCAGCGGCTATGACAAGGGGGGGGGCAAACAAAATGGCTGTGTGAAGCGCGGATTGTCCGGTCAACGGTGTGCCATGCCCCACCGAAATGCCTGCGGTAAAAACAACACCCATCCAACCCACTAGAAAGAGTAGGGAGTATATTCTTCCCCAGTAAGCAAATTGGCGAAGCGACTGGGTCGCGTTTTCTTGCGCGTTACTTGCCGTCACGTTGCTGGTAGCGTTTGCGGCCGTGACAGCGGCCTCATAGCTTTTGAGTAAAGTAATCAGTGCGGGAAGCAGGCACAGAAAGACAAACGGTTGTTCAAACACGCTCATTAACGCAGCACCGCTAACGCCCCCAACAAAGTGGAGCGTCGCCAACGCAACCAGCGGCGGCACCACAGTTATCGCGCCTACTACTGCGCGAAAGCGCCATACAAAATGTTCGGCAAGCATGGCCAACCCACTATCCTATTCACCCAAATATTGATTCAATTTTAAACCAACTAGCGGAGTGTCGCGAACAGAGGTTAAGACGAGCATAAAACCCCGCCTTTTATTAGAAAACGCTCTTTTACCGAGGAATTTTATAACTCACTCAGATAATGAGTTTTTGGTTTTCCAGACTCAAAGACCAGAAAACCCTTCAGCGCACTGAATGAGCTCTTGATAGGCCAAGCCAGCTTCGCGGTGAACAAGGGCTGCTTGATATTCCGGCAAGGCTGTTGTCATTTCAAGAAATGCCTTGCGAGACGGGTAACGTACAATCGCCGTCATGTCCCAATTCTCGTCACTACCGGTAATCATTTTCATTTCTGGCACGCTGCTCCACAAGATCTTCCCGCCGACCTTTTCAATCGAGGGCATCGCCACTGCGGAATAAAGCATATAGGCCTCTAAGCCTGTGCACGCAGCGTGGTCGCTGCCTTCTGGATAGGTCGCTTGGTCTTTGAACTTCAGTAAGTTCAGCATGACAATGGGCTGATCCTGATCGAGTGAAATGAACTGCTCTAGTTGCTCTTTGGTCGGCTCAATAGCGCGCATGTGGCTTCTCCCGCTGCCCTAAACCTTGGAAGGCCTAAGACTGATTTTTGTTTTTTATTAGGGTCGAAAGTGTCTGACTACTGGGATCGGATTGCAAGTGGGCAGTCAACGTATCCAGCAATTGCTCTAAGAAAAGATCCATATCGCGCGGCTCTTCACTGAACTCAAGCTCTCTAGCGGCACTGCCTAATGCCCCCACGCCCAATTCGATCACCATGCGCAAGCGCAATTCTTGAAGAGCGGCATCAAGCCCCTTCATATGAACTTGCATCCAACGTCTGCACCGGCGAATACCGGGGAAGCCTAGACGAATGGAACTGCCGACGATATCAAATCGAGGGTCCGCAACGACATAAGACATGATGACGATAAAACGGCGACCTTCTGCGTCACCGATACGTTCTGATAAGGGCGCAATAGCTGCTCGCACAACTTCGCGTAATTGGACTTTGTCACGTCCCTTCGCCTCCAAAGCATCGAGAAGCTCCACACGGCGCTCATCCACTTCATTGACGCGGAGCTCCAATATCGCTCGTATCAATTTCTCCCGGGAGCCAAAATGGTATTGCAGCGCGGATTCATTGCGTTGTCCCGCCGCTGCCAATATTTCTTTGGTTGTGACCTGATCTAGACCCTTCTCGCTAAACAACTTCTCAGCTGTGAGGATAAGG
>NVSO02000073.1 GCA_002401305.2 Rhodobiaceae bacterium
ATCATCACCGTCACTTTGCTGATCACCACAGTCGTCCTTGCCCCTTATGGATTGATGGCAATCGCCACTGGATATGTGATTTGCACCACCCTTGTTCAACTTAGCGCATCTGCTTGGGCTCTACGGGACACCATATCCCTTCGTCGGACCTATGACGCCTTGAGCGCTAAGTATCAATCCCTTAGCTGCCATTCACAGAAGGAGCACGAAGCATGACACTCTTTACAGTCATCATCCCTTGCTACAACGCAGCCTCCTCCCTTGAGCAAACACTTGCCACATTGCGTGCTCAGTCGCTCGAGGATTGGGAAGCCATTCTAGTAGACGATGGATCAACAGATGCCACGCCAGAAATCTTGCGCAAAGCAGCCTGCGAAGATCACCGCACTCGCCTCTTGCACCAGGAAAATAAAGGCCCAAGCATCGCTCGTAATGCGGCACTGCCTTTCGCGCGGGGCCTTAACATCGCTTTTCTCGATGCAGATGACCTGTGGCACAAAGACAAACTTGCAGAGCACCACAGGTTTTTTGAAAAACACGCGATGGAGGATATCTCCTTTGCCAAAATTGCATTTTTCAAAACAGATCCCGAAAGCCCGAGCACCGTGTCAACCGTGCCCACCGCCCCCTTAAGCGTTCTAGACCTGTTGCGGGAAAACGTAGTCTGCACAATGTCCAACCTTGTGTTGCGTCGTGAAGTTATTCACGCCGTCGGCGGCCTCGATGAAAACCTAATCCACGGCGAAGATCGCCACTGGCTTGTGCGCGCGGCTGCACGCGGCTTTGTCATCTCCGGCTTCGACAAGCCTATGGTCTCCTATCGAGCAACCACAACCGGCCTGTCAGCAGATCTAGACGGCATGTACAGAGGCTGGCAAGCCAGTGTCACCGCGGCGCTCAACCTTGGAGCCTCCCTCAGCCCCAAACAACTGCGCCGGGCAGAAGCCATCTATCTTCGCTATCTGGCTCGCCGAGCCCTGCGTCTCAACCAACCCGGAATGGTTGCCGCAAGATACGCCCTGCGCGGCATTGCCTTGAGTCCAACAGCCTTTCTATCGGAGCTACGCCGCGGCCTGCCAACCCTTTTAGGCAGCCTCACCGCTCCGCTACTCCCACGCCAAATTCGCCACGCCCTATATTCAGATTGATAGAGGAATTGACCTATGTCCGTACACGCTATAAATCCAATCGCCACCATCGTCATTCCCGCCTACAACGTCGAGGAATATGTGGCAGATGCTGTCACATCGGCTTTGGCCCAAACAGCCTACAGCTTTGAAGTGCTGGTCATCGACGACGGCTCAACAGACAACACGGTCGACATTGTAAACAGCTTTGTTGACCCCCGCTTGCGTCTCATCAGCCAACCCAATGGCGGCCTCAACAATGCCCGCAATACCGGCATCCATGAAGCACGCGGCAAATACATTGGCTTTCTTGATGCCGACGATATGTGGCTGCCTCGTAAGCTCTCCGCCCATATCGCGCATATGGAAGCAAACGCAAGCATTGGCATGAGCTTCTCTCCCTCCCTTTTTATCGAGGAAGATGGCTCGTCGATGGGCTTGCAGCAGGACCCGCAGCTCACCGACATTACAGCCGCCGACATCATCGCCCGCAATCCCATTGGCAACGGATCAGCCGCCCTCATGCGCCGCTGCGCCCTAGAAGCCATCGCTTATCGCCCAATTGGTGAAAACAGTCGGGATTGGTATTTCGATGAAGACCTTGTGCAAAGCACGGACGTTGAGTGCTGGTTGCGCCTCGCCCTCACTACCGATTGGGTGATCGAAGGCATTCCAGAATGCCTCACATTGTATCGCACCAATCGCAAAGGCCTTTCGGCCAACATCGATCGTCAATTCAAAACTTGGCAACAGATGATAGACAAAACCGCTGGTTATGCGCCCGCCTTCATTCAACAGCACGTCCCCCGTGCACGCGCCTATCAAATGCGCTACTTGGCACGCCGAGCTGTGAATCTGCGGGACCGGAAAATGGCCCTAACGCTCAGCCTTAAAGCATTGCGCGCCTATCCCCTCATGCTGATTGAAGAGCCCATCAAAACCACTGCCACCTTTGGTGCTGCTTTAATCCTAAAAATTGTCGGGCCTAAAATTTATGCCCAGGCAGAACAACTGGCCATCAACGCCCTCGTTTATAGCCACTCAGAAAAAACCATCCCTCACTAGAGTTCTAAGTTGGAGTACACATCATGACCACTTCTCAAAAACGGAAAACCCGCCACGCTACTAAAGTCATTCATCTAGTCGATGATACAAAACCAGGGGGCGTCATGCGCTTCCTCGACCACCTAACCACAACGGCAAATCAGGCTGAAGTGGGTCTTGGCAAACAAGAAGTGATGGTCATAAAACGGGGTACTTGGTTGGCCCCTCAGCTTGACGTGGACGTAATCGTGTCCCACCTCAGCGTCAGTTGGATCAACCTGCCTTTCTTCCTGTCACTGCGTAACCGCCACACCAACGCGCACATCATCCACGTTGAACATTCCTACAGCGCAGGGTTTATGGAGCACAATGTATCCAACAAAAAACGCTTTCACACATTGTTGAGCACCACCTATGCCTTGTGCAACCGGGTGATCGCTGTATCGGAAGGTCAGGCCCAATGGATGCGAGACAACGCATTGCTCTCCCCCCAAAGGTTGAGCGTCATCACGCCCCGGGTTGATCTAACTCCCATGTTGGCACTCTCGCCCAGCGAAGCGCGTCTGCCTTATCCCGACCAACCGGTCACCATCGGCGTCATCGGACGTATGCATAATCAGAAAGGCCTCGATCTTCTCATTGATGCATTCCGCCTAATGGACTTGCCCAACTTGAAGTTGCAAATTACCGGCGGCGGTCCTGAAGAAGCGCGTTTGCGAGTGCGCGCACAGGGGAATACAAACATTCACTTCGCAGATTACACAGACAACCCAACAGCTGCCTATGCCGCCTGCGACATCGTTGCCATTCCCTCACGCTGGGAACCCTTTGGTCTCGTCGCCCTAGAGGCACGTGCCGCCGCAAAACCCCTGATGGTTACTTTAGTAGATGGGCTCACAGAGCAAGCAGACCCGAGCTACGCCATCACTGCGCCCAAAGCAACCGTAGAGGATTGGGCAACAGCCCTCAGCAACCTCACAGGCGCAAACCTTTCAGCGATGGGTCGTCGAGGCCGCTTAAGCGTGATGCCCAATGACATCCGCTACATCCAACAATGGCAACGGGCAATGACCCCACGCTCTCGCAAAAAATCCTCCTCGCAAAGCCGGAAAGGCACAAAAAACGTGACCTCTCATACACCGGCTTGATGCGCGAATGCCGGGCGTCCTCCACGCCCGGCATTTTTGTGTCCAAATATGTCGTCCCCAACAATGCAAATGAACCCTATCGACTGGCCGATTTCTGTTTGTGATAGACTGTATAAAGTTGATAGCCCCACCACTGCCGCGTCCCAATCCCGATCAGCACCATGGCCGGCCAGAATAGATAGACTTGCACCTCAAGGTTTTCCCCCAGTGAAAAGAAAATCAAGGCGAGCAGCAACCCAAAGGGGAGCCGCCCCTCTACTCGACTGATCGCAAACAACGTCATTTCTGCCAGCGTATACACAACCGGTACAAGCAAGGCAAAAAACCCAGTCGCCCCTTTTACAAACAGCAATCCATACCAAGTGTGATGACTACCGATCGGCATATAGGCCGTCATGGGTCCACCCGCCTCCACCGTGCCATGACCAAAGACCTGTGCTTCCGACCACCACCGCTCCCATGCAATCCGCTGCAACGTATCACGCACATGGCTTGAGCCCGCCCGGGTTCCGCGAAAGTAGTCAATCAAACTTTGAATTTGGAACATAAGCGTTTCGACAATAAAGACACCAATCGCAGACACGCTGGCCGCGATGTACCAGGCATAGGTTCTCGCCATCCACGGAATGATCCAAGCAGCACTACCGCATGCAACGACTCCGATTAAGCTCATACGGGACTTGGTCATCAGCACCATGGCAATACCGGCCGCCAATCCGCACACTTTCCAAAACACGACCTTTTCCTCAAGCGCACACAGCACCATAACCACCGCCAACAAACCGGCAAAAGGCGACCACGGCGCATAAAATTGCCACCGTTGAGCCCCGCTCGCCGGGTCAATCGTATAAAGGAAAACAGTAAAATACTCTGGTCCGGGACCACCCACAGCTTTAAGCGGGGATACGAATATGCTTTCGGGCAACCCAATAAGAGGGGCGGCAATCAAGAGGGGCAACAAAATCAACGTTTGCAGTCCAACAACGCACTGCGCACGGATAAGCAATTCGCGCCGTATGGGGAGCATCGCGCCGATGAAGAGAAAGATAGCGAGAAGCGCCCACCCTTTTGCCCAACCAACACTCGACTTAATGGCCAGCGCAAGCCCTAAATCAAAATTGTAATGACCAACCCATAGCACAATCAGCATGAGAGCGATAAAGACCATCCACACCCAAACACTAATAGGAACGGGGCCAGTCATTTGCAAATCATCAGGAGCGGCGGGCCCCAAATAGAGACCAATAAGGGCGGCCAGAAAAACAAGCCACCCTAAAACTGGTCCCACAATATAAAGTGCGCCAACGCCATAGAACACCCAAGTAAGCACGAAAGTCCAATAAAGCACCTTCTCAATTCGCGTTGCATTCTTCAACAAGTCCACGCAAACGCTCCCTCATCAAATGTCACATTCTTGGATCAAGCGGTATAACCTTATTGAGCAACGGACGGCGCGCCCATGCAAGCCCTAATCCTATGAACAAGAACATAGTGGCGGCGATCCCCGAAGCCACACCGATCAGCGTGCTCGGGGAGGACGGAGACGTTGGAAGACGGGGTTCCTCAATCGTCTGCACCAGAGGGTATGAGGCAAAGAAGTCCGTTTTACTGGTATCAACCCGGGCAAGGGCCGAAGAGAACACCGCTTCTGCGACCTGTTGGTCCCGGTTCAACTCCTCCAAGGCAGAGGCCACATGGACCAATTCGGTCATACGGCGACGCGCCGCTGCAGCTTGTATTTCCAGCGTTTCACGTTGTTGAATAAGCCCCGCCCGCTCACTCGCAAGCGTCACCAAATGTTCCAGCAGAGCGGCGCGTTCATCCACCGCCGAAAAGTCTACTTGATTAATTAGCACAGTCGGATCAAGCCCTGTAACCTGACGCCCACGATGAAGCAGGTCTGCACGCACACCTGCACGGGCATTTTCCATCCGCTGGCGGTCTGGATGTGCCTTCCCAAACGTCATTTTCACTTCGGCCAAAGATTTTGTTTGCATTGCATAGGAGGTTTGTAATTCCTGGAAGGTTTGATCTGCCCGTAGCTTCAAAGCAGCTGCAGCAACTGTGGCTGTAATACGCAACGCCCCTTCCAGAGATTTTATTTCGGCTTTACGACGCACCAACTCAGCCGCCATATCATCAATCCGGCGATGCCTACGCTCTAAGCCATCGACAATTTGCCC
>NVSO02000074.1 GCA_002401305.2 Rhodobiaceae bacterium
ACCTTTCCCGGCCAGTCCCGCTATCAAATCGTCATCGATAATATGGAACCCGCTGGCGTCGGCGCGTTGATGGCATTGCTCGAAGAGCGCAAGAAGAAACTTGCCGCAGAAGGCCTGTTCGCGCCGGAAAACAAGCAAGCCATTCCCTTTCTGCCGCGCACCATTGGGGTTGTGACCAGCCCGTCCGGCGCGGTCATCCGAGATATTTTGCATAGGCTTGCAGATCGCTTTCCCCGTCATGTGCTGGTCTGGCCCGTGCGGGTGCAGGGTGAAAGCTCCGCTGCCGAAGTGGCTGCAGGCATCAATGGTTTTAACGCGTTGCCCCTCGATGGCCCTATTCCACGGCCAGATTTGATCATCGTCGCACGCGGTGGAGGATCGGTGGAGGATCTCTGGTCCTTCAATGAAGAGATTGTCGTGCGCGCGGCCGCCAACAGTAAGATCCCCTTGATTTCAGCTGTGGGCCACGAAACCGATACAACGCTGATCGACTATGCGTCTGACAGACGGGCACCGACACCCACAGCAGCGGCTGAAATGGCCGTGCCTGTGCGCAGTGACCTACACGCCAATATGCTGGATCTGGAGCGCCGTCTTTATGGGGCCCAAATTCGCTTGCTTGATAATACCGCAACACGGTTGCAAGCGTTGGTGCGCGCCTTGCCAAGCCGAGAAGATTTATTTGCTCTGCCCGCCCAACGTTTGGACCACATCGGATTGCGATTATCCCAGTCCTTGCGCTCCACCATTGAAGCGAAGACAACCCAGTTTGCCAGATTAGAAGGCCGCATGAGCCCGCAGCCTCTACGCCAAAATCTTGTGCGCCAAAGTGAACGTGTCTCCTATGCAGGCGCGCGGCTGGCCCAAGGGTTGAGCGCCATGACGCGTGCAAAACAAGAAAAATTGTCCCGCCTGGAAACCAAGCTCAGCCCACGCCCGATTAACATGCAAATTGGTCAATCTTTGTCGCGGTTAGATGAATTGCAAAACAGAATGGCGGGGGGACAGAAACGTCACCTAGAGACGCAAGTCGCTCGTCTGGCCCAAGCATCGCGTTTGCTAGATTCATATTCTTATCAAAGTGTTTTGCAGCGCGGTTTTGCGCTGGTGCGCGACGAGCAGGGCGATCCGATCCGGGCCTCTCAAGGGTTGCTGAAAGGCCAGATGTTGCACTTGGAATTTGCCGATGATGACCGCCTCAATGTGCGGGTGGACGAAGCTGGAGCTTCTAAGCCCAAGCCTAAAGCCAAATCCGCCAGTGCGGCCAAGAAGACGGGCGCAAAAACCAGCTCAAATCAGGGCACCTTGTTGTAGACCCCAAGCCAGAGTAAGCTTGGTCAAATTATTTTTAAGTTAGTGAGCCTATGAATCCGTTTGCAAATGAAATTGGGGGCGAAGAAGCCCAAATCGTCTACGGCGATGGAGACTTTGACGTCGTGCGTTCCGGCACCTATGTAACATGTGCCGTCACCGGAAAACGCATCCCTCTTGAAGGGCTGAAATACTGGAGCGTGGATCACCAAGAAGCCTATATCGATGGCGAAACCTCGGTGCAGCGCTACAAACAATTGGCAGGTTTAACAAAATGAAGTCTCTCCGGTTCTCCTCCATCCCAACAGCATTCGCAGTTTGGTGCATTGCATGCATCGGCGCATCGCAGGCGCAGGCTGTCTCTCTCTCTTTAAAAGGGGTGGAACAGCAAGGCGGTATTTTGCGAGGGGAAACAGAACCGGGCACAAGCGTTACGCTGAATGGCAAATCGGTCCAAGTGTCCCCTCAAGGGTACTTTGTCATCGGCTTCGACCGAGATCACAAAGGCGATGCCCGGTTGGTCCTAAGCAGTGCAGATGGCAGTAGCCTAGAGCGTGTCATAACCATTGCGCCCAGGAAATATGTTACTCAACACGTGAACGGCGTTGCGTCCAAATATGTGAACCCGAAGCCGGAAACGTTGAAACGTATCCGCGCCGAAGGAAAAATTAAAGGCAAGGCACGTCGTCTAAATACCAAAGGTGAATGGTTCGCGGATGATTTTGTATGGCCAGTTACAGGCATCCTGACAGGCACTTTTGGCAGCCAAAGATTTTATAATGGCCAACCCCGCAGACCGCACTTCGGTGTGGATATCGCGCGCCCAACCGGTACCCCCGTACAAGCCCCAGCCCCTGGCATCATTCGCTTAGCAGAACCGGATATGTATTTTGAAGGGGGGCTTGTGTTCCTCGATCACGGTCACGGCCTCATCAGTGTGATGATGCATTTAAGCCGCGTTGATGTAGTGGTGGGCCAGAAGGTAGAGCAGGGCGATATTATCGGGGCAGTAGGTGCGACAGGGCGCGTAACCGGGGCTCATTTGGATTGGCGCATGAAGTGGCAAAGAGCCAATGTGGACCCGGCCAATCTGGTCGGCCCTATGCCTAAAAACGTCTCGAAAAAACAAACCGCAAAGCCAATCGCGCGCCCGTAGGTCGCCTAACCTTTTTTGGCGAAGCTCCAGCGATCATGCAACCAAAACCACTGGGAAGGGCATTCGCGAATGCGCGCTTCCAAAAAGTCGTTGAGCTCCTGAGTGACCCGTGTGATTTCACCTAAAGCTTCGGCGTCCCCATCGGTTTCAATAGGCGTGTGGACTGTAAGTGTGAAGCTGGCCCCCTCGCCGCGCACTAAGCTTACCGGAACAATAGGGATCTGATTGCGATAGGCGAGGCCCGCTGGTGCCGACGTCGTCATGGCTTTATGCCCAAAGAGGGTCGCTTCAATGCCATCGTTTAGTTTTTGGTCAATCAACATCATGACGAATTTTTTGGCCTTGAGCAGACGCAGAATGCCGCGCGCGCCCTTAGCGCCTTTTGGGATTTGCACAGCGTCGCTGACTTTAGCCCGCAAGACCAAAATTTGATCATCAATCAACTGATTGTTCGCGCTGCGATAAACAGCTCCACTCTCAATGCCTTGAAGATGCGCGATAAGGGGCAACATTTCCCAATTGGCAAAATGACCAGAGACAATAAGCCCGCCGCGTCCAGCAGCTGCGACGTTTTGTAAATGCTCAAGACCAACGATGTTGAGCCGGTCAAGATTTTTGGGCAGAATGAACTTATCCAACAGCGGATATTCAAATATCGTGCGGCCAAAATTGTCCCACATTGCCAAGATGATTTTCTCGCGGGCCTCGGCATTTAGTTCTGGCATAACCCGCGTCAAATTAGTGCGCGCCCGCCGAGTAACACCAACACGGGGTCCAATGGTGCGACCTAAAAACCCACCCAAGTTGGATGCATTTTTGATGCCCAAGGGCCGAATGAGCGCGAAAATAGCGCGTGCGCCGTAGGCTTCAAAGCGGTGCGCCCAGCTGGTTTTCGGAAGGTCAGTGTCCACAATTAAGCTCCACCATGTCGGCCGCCAGGCGGAATGTAGGTGTGGGAAACCCGCGCTGCTGCGATGGCATCCTTAAGCAAAAGCAGCAAGCCGGGCTTGTCATCGAAAGTCACATGGATGGGAAGCACAAGACTGCGTTCCGCAAGTATCTGACACATTTCTTTGGAGCAGCAAAGGCGCGCCAAATCCTTTTCGGTGGTGACAAGGTCCGCCTTGAGCTTTTCAGCCCATGTAATCAAACCCCGTGCTTCACGTTCTGTGTAAATGTGATGGTCCGCGTAGGCTGCCGTTTCTAAAACACTGGCCCCAATATCGGTGAGGCTTGCAAAGAACTTTTCGGGGCGGCCAATGCCTGCATAGGCAATCAATCGTCGACCAATAAGGTCTTCTGTTGAACTCAGGTCAGGTTCGATTTTGGCCCGAAAGACCGGCACCCCGTGTGCCTGTGCCTCATGGGCTAATTGATCCCCCGGAGCGCCCGGCCCCATGATGATCACAGCTTGGGCCCGCTTAAGTCCGTCACTAAAATGCTCGCGCAAAGGACCAGCGGGAATGAGCCTGTTATTGCCAAGGCCTGCTTGCCCATCGATCACCAGAATAGAGAAGTTTTTATAGAGCCCGTGATTTTGAAACCCATCATCCATGATGATCAGACTGGCATCGACGGATTTTGCCAGACGAGCACCCGCCACGCGGTCACCAGATTTGATAACGTCGGCGGTGCGCGCCAGAAGCAACGCCTCGTCACCCACTTCTTCTGGGGATTGGTCGCAGGGCGAGACCACAAGGGGCCCAGGCTCACTGCCGCCATAGCCGCGTGTGAGGAAAACGGGTGTCTCCGCTTCTTCCTTCAACATGCGCGCCAGTTCAATGGCCACCGGGGTTTTGCCAACGCCGCCCGCTGTTACATTGCCAATGCAAATAACCGGCATGCCCGCGCGTTCTGACACGGCAAAGCGGCGTTTAGCGGTGCTGACCATGCCAAAAAGGGCGCTGATCGGTGCCAAAGCATAGGGCCACGCTTTATTTGCGATGGTTGGTGCTGCGCTGTGGGGATACCAAAAGTCTGGCGTGTCCATTAACTTTGGTCTCCCGTAGGGGCTGAAGTTGTAGAGGAGGGCTCGGTGGGCAGCAACG
>NVSO02000075.1 GCA_002401305.2 Rhodobiaceae bacterium
GCTTTGTGGCCGCAACTTCAAAGAGCTTTGCGTGAGGCTAGAGAGGTCCGCAATGTCAGAAATCAAGCGTTTGAGCATGCGACCATCATCGCGCATCGCCCCCACCAATGTGTCCTGTTTCTCCGTTAAACTTGTCTTGCTAAGCACGTCAGATGCCGTTGCTAAATTGGAGAGCGGGCGGTCAAATTGGCGTACAACCATATTGAGAAAGTCTTGGCGGCGCTGCTCAGCCTCTTGAGCCTCCTGCCACGCTGCTTTGGCTTCTTCGTGCTTTTTCTGGATCCTGTTATTGGTCTCAACCATGGCTTCAGCCAAATCTGAGTTTTCAAACTGAAGCCGAATGTTTTCAGCATTGTTCTTCTGTAGCCTGCGCGTCCAACCTCCAAAAAAGGCGACGCACAGAAAGCCCAACCCACAAATGAATTGCGCATAATTATTCGATGCCAGCAACAGCCCAATAGAGGTGGGTATCCACGCCATGCCAACATAGGACCACATGGCAGGCGGGTATGAATGGCGAGAGAAAACCGTGCTGATGCACACAGAATAGAGAACAATGGAAAACAACGCCTGCAAGACAAAGGGAGCATCGGGCAACCACATCAGTCCGGCGAGCCCCCACGTTAACCCACTCATCATGCAGCCACGTGCATACCGGTCGGCCCAGCCAATAGGGTCCTCATGCGCTATTTTGCTCTCAGAATGTAAAGTGCGGAGGCGGTTAAAATAGAGTTGAGCAAAGCCTTGGTTCAACAAAAGCGGCAGAATAGTCCACGCTTTCACGTAGGGCAGAAACGGCACCCAGCACGCGATCAGAACAAGGAACATCAAAATGGATCCGTTGCGCCCCATTGAGAACATCGTCTCAATTTGCCGAGCAACAACGCGTTTAGGAAGCTCTAAACCGCCACTCAGGATGGTTGAACTTTCCGTTTCCGGCGAGAGGTTTAGGCGGTTCTGGTCAGTCTGCACGGTACTCAGCACAGGCACTCTCCGTGTTTCAGCGTCAAAACTGTACGCCAGTCAGAGCTCAAAAATTTAACTAACGGCCGTTGTAATCCGAAGGGGAGAAGCTAGAACAATAGCCTCCCAGCGGACTGTGATTGACTGGATGCGTCCCAAAGAATAGGGTCCCGGGACTTTACAAAGCTTTAAAGCAACCAACGGACTTAGACACATGTCAGATCAGTCACCTTCTGCCGCGCAAGCGGCCTTTGACGTTTCAACAGCAGCCCTTAAAGAACAAGCTGCCGATAGCAAGGCATGGCCTTTCGAGGAAGCTCGTAAGCTATTGAAGCGGTTGGAGAAAAAAGGTGGTGAGACCAAAGAAGTCCTGTTCGAAACAGGCTATGGCCCCAGCGGTTTGCCCCATATTGGTACATTCGGCGAGGTCGCGCGGACTTCAATGGTTCGCCATGCTTTTACGTTGCTGGCGCCGGGCGTGCCGACCAAATTGCTCTGCTTTTCAGACGATAAAGATGGCTTACGCAAAGTGCCGGGCAATGTGCCCAATCCAGAGCTGCTGGAAAAGCACCTCAATATGCCTCTGTCGGTCGTGCCAGATCCCTTTGGCACCCATGAGAGCTTTGGGGCGCACAACAATGCGCGCTTGCGGGCATTCCTAGATTCATTCGGCTTTGACTATGAATTCGCCAGCGCCAGCGAATATTATAGCGCGGGCCGCTTTGACGATATGCTCATTCGGATTTTGGAACGCTTTGACAGCGTTCTCGACATTATGTTGCCGACTTTGCGCCAAGAGCGTCGCGGCACCTACAGCCCGATTTTGCCAATCTCGCCGCACAGCGGGCAGGTGCTCTACGTACCGTTGCTCGAGCGTAACGCCGAAACCGGCATGGTGGTGTTTGAAGACCCAACCAATGGCAATGCGAAGACTGAAATCTCCGTCAAAGGCGGCGCCTGCAAATTGCAATGGAAGGCCGACTGGGCCATGCGCTGGGCAGCGCTTAAAGTGGATTATGAAATGTCAGGCAAAGACCTGATTGATTCAGTGAAGCTGTCCAACAAAATTTGCCGGGCTTTGGGTGAGACCCCTCCTGAAGGTTTCAACTACGAACTCTTTCTCGATGAAAAAGGCGAGAAGATTTCCAAAACTAAAGGCAATGGCCTCTCCATCGATGATTGGTTGCGCTATGCAAGTCCTGAAAGCTTGCAGCTCTTCATGTATCAATCGCCTCGCAAAGCCAAGCGGCTACACTTCGATGTGATCCCGAAGAATGTGGATGAATATTTGGCGCATTTGAATGGCTACAAAGGCCAAGATGCCAAAAAACGCTTGAGCAATCCCGTCTGGCACCTGCATGAAGGCACCCCGCCTGAATCAGAGCTGTCGATCACCTTTGCTTTGCTGCTCAATCTTGTGAGTGCAGCGCACACGGATGATCCCGTTGCTTTGTGGAGCTTCATCCAGCGCTATGCGCCAGAAGCAACACCGGAAACGCATCCTAAGCTTGATAAAATGGTTGGCTACGCAATCAACTATTTCACAGATTTTGTGAAGCCCAACAAAACCTTCAGAGCGGCAAACGAACAAGAGAACGCTGCCTTTGCTGATTTGGCAGACAAATTGTCGGAAATTGACCCGTCGTTGCCTGCAGAAGAAATTCAAAACATCGTCTATGCGGTGGGCAAAGAGCACGAATTTGAAAACTTACGGAACTGGTTCAAAGCTCTGTACGAAGTGTTGCTGGGTGAAAGCCAAGGACCTCGGTTTGGCTCCTTTGTGGCTCTATACGGTGTAAAAGAGAGTGTTTCACTCTTGCGCCGTGCAGTTGCCGGAGAAGATCTTTCAGCGGCTTAGGGAACCAAGCCCAAAGATCAGTATTGTGAGAGCAGGGAGGGTGCCAAACGGTGTCCTCCCTTGCTGTTTGAGGGCCAAGGGATATAGTGCGCCCAAGCCCCAATCTCATGCCGATTAGACACTTTGGATGGATCGCTGATGACCCCGAAAATCTACAAAATTATCAGTAAGTCAGAATGGCAAAGAGCCGAAACCGCCGGTGTCTTTAAAGGCGTGGCGATTGATTTGACCGATGGCTACATTCATTTTTCGACCGCAGCACAAGCCGCAGAGACCGCAGCCAAACATTTTGCGGGCAAGACGGACCTTTTGTTGATCACGGTAAACCCTGATGAATTGACCCAAAGCCTCAAATGGGAACCGTCTCGCGGTGGCGCGCTCTTCCCTCATCTCTATGGAGATTTGAATATGGACGCAGTGGAAGACAAAACAGCCCTGCCGCTCAATGCGGACGGCGCGCATATTTTTCCAGCATCGTTTCAAAAGCTGGCGACTACTGTCCAAACAATCAAGGAGACGGGACAATGATGGGACCTCTGTTCAAACTGGCGCGCCCCATTCTTATGTCGCTCGAACCTGAGCAAGCGCACGGACTAACGCTAGCAGGTTTAAAAACCGGATTGTTTCCTAAGGCATGTGCCGCCGCCCCTTCTCTGGCAACAACAGTGTGCGGCCTCGATTTTCCAAACCCCATCGGCATTGCAGCTGGCTTCGACAAAAATGGCGAAGTGCCTGATGCCCTGTTGCGCCTTGGTTGTGGCTACGCAGAAGTGGGGTCGACCACGCCTAAGCCGCAAAAGGGAAACCCAACCCCGCGCATCTTCCGTTTGCCCGAAGCCGATGCAGTGATCAATCGTCTCGGCTTTAACAATCAAGGCCACTTGGCCATGAAACGCAATATGAAGGACCGTCAGGGGCGTCCCGGCATTGTCGGCGTCAATTTGGGTGCGAACAAAGATACGGAAGATAAAGCCGAAGATTATGTGCTGGGGATTGATGCCTTCGAGGGCATGGCGTCCTACTTCACCATCAACGTTTCGTCTCCCAACACGCCGGGCCTGCGTTCCCTGCAAGGTCGCCAAGCTTTGCAAGACCTTGTGGGCCGCGTCTTAGAAGCACGTATCAGCAGGGTGCCGGTGTTCTTAAAAATCGCACCTGATTTAACAGCTGATGACCGTCAAGACATTGCCGATGTGGCGCTGGAAAGCGGCATTGATGCGCTGATCATTTCCAACACCACGATTGCACGTCAAGGCTTGGTCGAGGGGGCCGTGGCGCAAGAAACTGGCGGGCTCTCGGGGCGTCCCTTGTTTGCGATGTCTACCCAAGTGCTCAGCGACATGCGCCAATTGACCAAAGGTAAAGTGCCTTTGATCGGCGTGGGCGGCATTAGTTCGGGCGCAGACGCTTACACAAAAATTCGGGCAGGGGCGAGCTTGGTGCAGCTCTACACCGCCATGATCTACCAAGGCCCAGCGCTGATCATGCAGATCCGCCGCGACTTGGAAAAACTATTGGCACGAGATGGCTTCAGTTCTGTTACTGATGCTGTTGGGGCAGATGTCCCCGTCTAAAAGTCTCTTAGGCGACTATCAGAAATTACGATTTATAAGTTATAGGAGTTTATTATGAGCGTTACCATTTATCACAATCCCCGGTGTTCTAAGTCTCGCCAAACGCTCAAATTGCTGGAAGAAAAAGGCCTTGAGCCAAAGGTGATCCTCTATTTGGAAACACCGCCAACGCCAGATGAGCTGTTAGAAATTCTGATCATGATGGACAAGGGCGCACGCGACATCATCCGTAAAAGCGAAGCGCCGTATAAAGAATTGGAACTGAGTGATCCAAGCTTAGACGATGATGCTTTGGTGCAAGCCATGTGCGGCAACCCCGTGCTGATCGAGCGCCCCATTGTTGTGAACGACGACAAAGCAGCGATTGGTCGTCCACCAGAAAACGTCTTGGCAATTCTTTAAGCCAGTGTTGGAACACTGCGGCGCAGGCGAGGGTAATAAAGCCCCAACGCCAGCGCCCGCCCAACATTAAACAGCACAAGGGCGGCCCACAGCCCGTGGTTGCCATAAGGCGTGAGCACCCAAAAACTCGCAAAGAACAGGGCAAGTGAGGCGAACGCCGTATTGCGCATGTCAACGGTTCGCACCGCCCCAATAAAAATACCGTCCAATTGATAACACCAAACCGAAAGCACCGGCAGCGCTGCCGCCCAGCCAAGGTAGGTAGTGGCAAGCGCACGTACCTCCAAATTGACAGTCATCAGGGCGATGAAATTAGGGCCTTGAAACCAAAACAGGGCTGATACCACCAGGGATGTGGCAAAGGCCCAAAACGTCGACAACCGCACTGCCGCGTCGAAGCGGCGCCGGTCTCGGCTGCCAAACGCCTCCCCAATAAAGGCTTCAGCGGCAAACGCATATCCATCCAAAAAATAGGCCGAGATGGCAACAAGCTGCAGCAAGATGGCATTGGCAGCCAGCAACTCATTGCCTTGGCGCGCGCCTTCCAACGTGAAAAAAGCAAAGGCCGACATCAACAATAAGGTGCGGATCATGATGTCGCGGTTGACGGAGAGGGTTTGCCAGACCTTATCGCGGGCAATAATCAAGTCTTTCTGCCAAGTGCCGTCAACGTTCTTGAGCACAAAAAAGGCGATCCCGAGCCCCACAAATGCA
Organism: Rhodobiaceae bacterium; assembly: GCA_002401305.2. Taxonomy (GTDB): domain Bacteria; phylum Pseudomonadota; class Alphaproteobacteria; order Parvibaculales; family Parvibaculaceae; genus NORP139. Next base: position 5,512 of record NVSO02000075.1, read on the forward strand.
GCACTGGTTTCCGCGATCACTGTGCCCAGTGCAACTCCTTCAACGCCCCAGCCCCATTGCAAGACGAAGAGGGCGTCGAGCCCCACATTCATGCCGTTCAAATAGACCGTCAACAACAGCGCCAATCCACTGCGTTGCTGCCCAAGCAGCCAGCCGATCAATGCATAATTGGCAAGTGTGAAAGGGGCTGACCAAATGCGAATATCAAAATAGCTTTGGGCAAGCAGCTTTGCGTCTGGCTCCCCCTGTATGAGGTTGAAGCTTAAGGCTTTCAACGGGGTTTGGGCCAGCCAACAAAGGGCGCCTAGGAATGCGGCAATCAGTAAAGCCCGCCCGAGCGTAGCCCGCAATTCATCGCCGTCACCCGCGCCGTAAGCTTGCGCCACCAACCCAGTGGTGCCCATGCGCAAAAACCCAAAGGCCCAAAATAGAAAAGTGAAAATCAA
>NVSO02000076.1 GCA_002401305.2 Rhodobiaceae bacterium
GCCAAGAAATCAGCAACTTTGGCGTCACCGTCTGGCAAGCTGGCCACTTCAACCGTCAATCTCTCAACAGCTTCTCCGCGTTCAATCTCAACCCGCTCGACAGCGTGCCAATGCACCATGTCGTTCCAAGCTTTGTCGATCAGTTTTGCCCCGTCGATAGTCCCACCATCAACAGTCTTAAACGTCACGCTACGCATCTCCGAAACCACAGCTTGCAAATATCCAACGTGAATGGCTTCATCCTCGCGAATACGTTCAACCATAGTTGCAGCCAATTCCGCGTCAGCACGCCGATCTTTAAACACGGCCGGATCCCGCATAGTCGAACAACAGAAACTAAAGAAGGCTTCTGCACGCACTTCAATCATCAATACATTCATCAACAAAAGCAGTGTGTTTTCATGTGCCTCAGGGATTTCTGGCATCCGCCGTCCCCCGTCAGGACGCGCAATATTGCTCGGCTCGCCGGGCATCGGATAAGCATCTTTACCAAACAGCAAGTCCCTTGAAGCAAACCACATCGCATCATGGGCGCCGTATTCCGGCCGCTTCGGGTCTCCGCCTTCATCAGCACCGTGCGCGTAAAGCAGCCCCTTGTTCAGGTGCCCAATAGCCATCTCGCTCACATCATCCACGATAATGTCTTGAAAATCAGGGGCGGTAAATTCGCACAAAATTTGACCCCGTGCTTCGACGATACCGGTAATGGTGAGCCCGTTCCAAAGCGACGTCCCCAAACCATTGGTCAGCAAAAATCTCTGCTGATCCAAGTTAGGCACTGTTTCGGGTTGCAACAAATCACCTGTCGCATCCACAAGCGGAAAGCCCCGCTCTGTCAACGCTTCTTGCCAAGCACGAACCGCTGGCCACCGGTGCAGCGTACGCGGAGAGACATAAGTGCCCTCCTCGTCAAACCCGCCGTGCAATAAATATCCGACTTCTTTATGCGGCTTTGCATAGGCATGCTCAGCCATCAATTCTTCTTCTGTATAGATTAATTTCGCCATGTCATCCTCCCAGATGATGGGGAATTAAACCTCCCCATTCATTGAACGCATCAGAGATCTTGTTATATCGTCGATCAGTTTGTTGCTCTCAATGTTGTATAAATAACCGTACGCAAGGCCCTGCCCAATTGCGCCAACGATCAAATGGCCAATGAACAAAGGATCTGCGTCGTCATCTTGGTCTTCATTCCACACACCTTCGTCACGCCACCGAACGATGAGATCCGCCCAGTTTTTGCTCCACCGCTCCATAGGAGACGATGTTTTGACTTCTTCAACGGTCAAAACATTGGTGTTGGTCAACGCGGCAGAAAGCACACCCGGATTAGCATTTGAGTATTCAACAACCCCAGCGATTACTTCCCGCAACTGCTCCATGGGTGTGGAATTTGGTTTCATATGGGCTTGCGTAAACGACCCAAGCTCATCACATGCTTCATTGGCAAAGGCCAAAAAGCATGCCAATTTGTCGGTGAAATGAAGATAGAAAGTGCCGTGCCCGACACCAGCCAATTTGGAAATGTCCTGAGGTCGTGTGCCGTGGTAGCCCTTTTCTATGAAGAGCGTTCTTGCCGCAGCCAACAACTTCCGGCGACTTTCCATACGTCGCTTAGACGGAGCTGCCCCCGTCTTCTTTTTATCTTTTAGGTCCGTTGTCGCAACGTCCCCATGATCTGACATTTTATCGGTTTGCATATTTAGAGTGTCCCCCCAAGATGACATTTTGTCAATTATTACTGCGCCCCCGCACAGGACCCGTACTTTGCAAGTGTTTTCAAGCACTTACAAGCCACAGGCTGTAAATTGTGAGGTTTTCAGGTACGTTTAGGAACAAAAATGTCAGAAATTGACGGAAACAATCCCGCTATGCTTCCACAAGGCGGGTAAAGACGGGCTGATCGGGCTCAGAAAGCTTGGGCCGATAGATGTAACCATCCTCATTGAAGGCAGTGATTCCCTCAGCAGTGCTCACCTTATGATCGATGATAAAGCGCGCCATCATGCCCCGCGCCCGTTTCGCATGGAAGCTGACAATTTTCGCCACGCCGCCGCGCTCTTCTTTAAAGACAGGCGTCACGATGCGCCCAGCCAGTGCCTTAGGATCAACAGCTTTAAAATATTCAACCGAGGCACAATTGACCAATACCGCATGTGTTTGGTTTTCCAACTCAGCCGACAGGCTGGCGGTCACTGTCTCACGCCAAAACGCATAAAGATCTTTGCCCTCAGGATTGGCAAGGCGAATGCCCATCTCCAACCGGTAAGGTTCAATTTCATCGAGCGGACGCAACACCCCGTAGAGCCCGGAAAGAATACGCAGATGATCCTGCGCATAGTCCACCGCCTCATCACTCATAGACGCTGCATCAAGGCCCCGGTACGTATCCCCATTGAAGGCAAACACTGCCGCCTTGCGTTCCCGGTCATTCGCGCGAGGCGCAAAACTCTGGAACCGCTGATAGGTCAAGTCCGACAGCGCATCAGACAATTTCATCAGCGATTTGAAATCACTGCGCGTACACTTTTTGGCGACCCCACCGAGCACCTCAGATTGAGCCAAAAACCGGGGAGCCTGAACATCGACAGATCGTTCAAGCGGAGAAAAGTCCAGCGCTTTAGCCGGGGAAACACATACCAACATAGTTTAAGCCGCATCATCCTGTTGTGAAGCGCGCAACACGCGCCAAAGTTTCTGAGGTGTCACCGGCATATCAATTGTCGTCACACCGTAAGGAGCCAAAGCATCAATCACAGCGTTGATGAAAGCAGCCGGGGCGCCCACTGTACCAGCCTCGCCCGCACCTTTCACCCCCAACTCATTGGTCCCGGTTGGAATTTCATTATAGGTGAAATCAAAGTTGGGCATGTCATCGGCACGCGGCATCCAATAATCCTGAAAAGACCCAGTGATCAATTGCCCGGTCTCTTCATCATAGACCGCATTCTCGCCCATCGCCTGACCAAGCCCTTGTACAATCCCGCCTTGAATTTGCCCTTCAGCAATCATCGGGTTGAGTACGTGACCAATGTCATCAACAACAGTGTAGCGCACGATCTCGAAGGCACCTGTATCGGGATCAATTTCTACTTCGCAGATATGCGCGCCATTTGGATAGGTATTACCAGCTTCATTGTAATCACCGTCTGCGCCAAAAACATCCACGTCTACTTGCGTCTCCGCTATACGCGCCACATCAAACAAGGAAATTTTACGGTCGGTGCCCACAATGCCAAATTCCGCCAGCCCATCAGACCCCCGGTATTCAATATCTATTTCAGCAGCTTCCAATTCATGAGAGGCAATCTTTTTGCCCTTCTCAATCAAACTGTCAGACGCAACACCCAAGGCTCCGGTCGCCATATAGATCGACTTCGATCCGCCCGTTCCTGCACCGCCCGGCAGCCGATCGGAATCGCCCAAATGCACTTTGATTTGCTCCGCATCAAGGCCCAACCGGCTTGAAATAAATTGTGTCCAAGCCGTTTCATGGCCCTGCCCATTGGTCTGCGCGCCGGTCCAAACATTGACCACACCATTCTTTGGGTCCACTTCAAGTTGGGCATATTCATTCATGCCCGCAGCGGTCCGCTCCACGTAATAAGATATGCCAATACCGGCCACCTTACCGCGGGCTTTGGCCGCCTCGCGTCGCGCGCCAAATCCATCATAGTCAGACCGCGCCAACGCATCGGTCAGATTGCGATCAAAATCACCCGAGTCAAACGGCAAGGACGGTGCATTTTTATAAGGCATCGCATCAGCGGGAATAAAGTTACGGCGGCGCAATTCTTCCGGTGCCAATTTCAGCTCCCGGGCTGCCTGCTCCATCAAGCGTTCAATCACATAAGACGC
>NVSO02000077.1 GCA_002401305.2 Rhodobiaceae bacterium
CTGGGTGCTGTATTTTGGATCGCAGGTCCTTTGGGTTGGATACCGGTGATCCTGCTCGCGGTTTTTACAATTGCTTTGCTTGTCACAGAGCCCATTTTACGCGCGGTCACAGAAGCCGACATGAGTTCACGCTCTCGCCAGCAATCTTTTCTCGTCGAGCTTATTACCAAACAACGCATGGTGAAAAACTGCAATGGCGAGGACGTCTGGCGGTCCCGCTTTCGGGAAATGTCTGCCAACACAGCTATGCTCAATTTACGCAATGGGAGCATCGTCTCTTACACGGCTATTTTTGCTCAAACTATGATGATGTTAGCCGGTGTCGCGACCATCAGCCTTGGCACCATGCGGGCAATGGAAGGGGACATGACGATTGGCGCTTTGATTGCCACCATGGCCCTTGTGTGGCGGGTTCTTGCCCCGTTGCAATCTATCTTTTTAAGTTTCAATCGTCTGGAACAAGCTCTTGAAAGCTTGCGCCAAATCAACCGTATGATGCGCATTCCGCTGGAGCGCCAACCTGGTGTCCTCCCCTCCTTCTTCCGGGATTTCAAAGGACGGATTTCTCTGCGTAACATTTCTCTGCGCTATTCACAGGGAAGCGAACCGGCTTTGCTCGGCGTTAATTTGGACATCAAGCCCGGCGAGTTGATTGCGCTGACGGGGTCTAATGGCTCGGGAAAATCGACCATCCTCAAAATGTTGTGTGGGCTTTATGCGCCACAAGCTGGCTCGGTCATGATGGACGGATTGGACATTCGCCAGTTAGATGTGAGCGAACTGCGCAACTCCATTGGATATGCCCCCCAAACGGCAACGTTCTTCCACGGCACAATCGCACAGAACATTCGGTTGGCTCATCCAACAGCCACTGACTCTGATGTGAAACAAGCCTTGCGCGACGCAGGCCTAGAGGATGTTATCGCCGATTTGCCCGACGGTATTCACACACGTATTTCAGGATCTGATCGACGCATCCTCACCATCGGTGTGCGTCAACGCCTTAACCTAGCGCGTTGTTACGTCAAAAACTCATCTGTCTTGTTGCTCGATGAGCCCGCCTTTGGGTTGGACCCGGATGCAGACGCTATTTTGGTTGAAAAGCTCAAGGCGCTGAAAGGCAAACGAACGGTCATCATGGTTACACACCGGCCAAGCCATATGAAACTGGCCGATAAGGTTGTGTATATGAGTGAGGGTCGCATATTGCTTGCGGACACGCCGGATCAAGTTATTCCCAAGATCTTTACGTAATTGACGTGGGGAAAGAAAACTAGGGACCATGCTGAAACTTGGTCGCATTGGCCAAATTTAAGAGTGCAGTAAGGTTGCAGGACTATGATTGTGATCAGTCAAATTTTATCTTTGATTGATCACACGGGTGACTATGGCTTTGAGTAGCCGTTGAGTATTGAGTTTGGGGTGAGATGGCAGACGGGCAAAACAATACGCACAAGCGTGCGGTGAAGGCGGGGGCAGTTAACATGCTGGCCAAGCGTCTCTCTGTACCTCTCATGCTGGAAGAAAAAGGACCTCCCCGTTTCACCGAAAGTCTCATGATCATTGGTGGGCTGTTTATTGCTGGCCTCATTGTGTGGGCATCATTTACAGAGATCAAAGAAATGGCGCGGGCCGAAGGTGAGATTACGCCCATTGGCCGTGTCTATCTGATACAGCATTTGGAAGGCGGCATTCTCTCTGACATCTTGGTCCACGAAGGCGAAGTTGTTGAGAAGGGCGATGTGCTTGCGCGGTTCCAACCTATTGCTGCCACTGGTGACCTTGGACAATTACTTGCCCGCCGTGTCTCGCTTGAGCTCAAATCAGAACGTTTGAATGCTTATCTTGATGACCGAGATATGAATGCAAGCATGGAAGAAAAATCGCCTCTTCTGTTTCAAACCGAAGTTGCGTCTCTGGCCACTCAAAACCAACGGGCAAACCGTCAACAGCAAGGCATTGTTTTTCAGCTGGAACAAAAGCGCACTGAAATCGACTCCCTTACCAAACAACGCGGAAGCCTTAAGAAACAAGTTGCTCTGATTACAGAGCAAGTTTCGATGAAAGCCAAGCTGATGAAAAAGGGTTTGGTCTCTCGGGTCACCTATTTAGAAACCCAACGCACGTTAGAGCAAACACGCGGTCAACTTATTAGCATCGCAGGCGATTTAGCGAGTGCTAGAGAAGCCGCCAATGCAACGGAAGCTCAGCAGGCGGAATTGGATGCCACGCTGCAAAATGATGCGTTGGTTGAACTGGCCAAAACCACATCAGAGCTTTCTGAGGTCGCGAGCACCATATCCAAATTGAAAGACCGCGTTGATCGATTGGACGTGCGCGCCACAACAACAGGTATCGTGCAACAGGTCACATCTACTGGTATCGGTGAAATTATCGAACCCGGCGGCATGGTCGCGCAAATTGTGCCTATTGGTGACGAGTTGGTGGCGGAAGTTAAAGTATCCCCTAACGACATTGGCCATATTGCACTTGGGGACCCCGCACAGATTAAAATCACCACCTATGACCCCGCGCGCTACGGCTCGTTGGAAGGCACCGTGAAGAAAATTTCAGCAACGACATTTAGAGATGAAGACGGTGAACCTTACTACAAGACGGTCATTGCTCTTAACAGCACCTATGTCGGACGCGAAGCTGCACAACATGCGGTTTTGCCGGGCATGGTCGTCAATGCTGAAATCATTACAGGGTCAAAATCTCTGACCCGCTATTTGCTCAAGCCGGTTTACCGGGCACTGGACAATGCTTTCACGGAGCGGTGATACTTTAAGCGCTCTTACACGCACTTATCACATCCAATTATTCTAAAGCAGCGCTGCGGTTATGTCGGGGGGTTGCACGTCGTCTTGTTGTTGCGGCATGCCCATGAAATTGACCTCTGGTGCAAAGCGGGCGATGGTTTCCATTGTTTCGTCCAATGACACAGGCCCAGGGTCGCGCTCACTCACCACCACAATTTTTGGGGTAAGCTCTACTTCACGCAAGCTAGACAGTGTGGTTAGAGAATGACTGACAGTGCCCAAATAGGCTCCCACCACCACCACAATTTCTAGCGGCGCTGTTTGGTTTAAGCGCACAATCCAGTCCCGCACCAAATGTTGGTCATCAAGAGGGACCATCAAGCCGCCCACTCCTTCAATCACGGTCACATCGTGGTCGCCTTTTCTGCCCTCTTCACAAAAACTTATAAGCTCTTCGAAGTCGATGCTGCGCCCTTCCCGGCGCGCGGCCATGTCGGGAGACAAGGCTGGTTCAAACCGCCACGGCGAAACAGCATCAATTGTTTTGGCGTCTGGCGTTTCTCCCAATACGTCAATCATCAAGGCGGTGTCACTTTGCGAAAAGTTTTCCGCCGTCACATCACTTACGACGGGCTTAAGGGCACGGACTTTAAGACCTTGCGCGCGCAATTGGCGGACCAAGGTCGTGGCAATAAAAGTTTTGCCGATTTCAGTGCCGGACGCTGTGACAAAAATGGTTTTCATTCCGCTGCTCTTTTTATAAGGATTTTTTCTTTTACCAAGGTGGCCAAACGGTCGATGTCTTCGTCGCGGTGCTCTGCTGTGAAGGTGAAGCGCAACCGTGCTGTTCCTGTTGGCACGGTTGGCGGACGAATAGCGGTTACTAAAAACCCTTCCCTTTCAAGCAGTGCTGACGCCGCTAAGGTCACATCTGCATCCCCCATGACAATCGGGACAATCGGGCTTTGCGCATTCGCCAGTCCCAAGGCTTGTGTAAAGCGGTTGGCTTTCTTGAGCGGGCTGGCTGCAAATTCTGGATTAGCTTCGATCACATCGAGGGCTTTGAGGGCGGCGGCGATTACGGCGGGTGGCAGACCGGTTGAATAAATCACCGTACGCGCGCGGGTGCGCATCAAATCGATCACGGGTTGATCCGCACAGAGGTAGCCGCCATATCCTCCGATTGCTTTAGACAGCGTGCCCATTTGCAAGGGCACATCAATTTTGCGCCCCTTCACAAAGCTGGAGCCCCTGCCCTCCCCCAGAACACCAATGCCGTGAGCGTCATCCGTCATCAACCAAGCGTCATAAGCCTTTGCCAATGCGGCCAAGGCCTCCACGGGGGCAAGGTCGCCGTCCATGGAAAACACGCCATCAGTTAGAATGAGCGCATGGCCGCCCGTTTCCCGGTGGGTTTTGAGCAAGTCTTCCAAGTGGCCCATATCATTGTGGTGGAAGACAAAATGGCGAGCCCCGGAAAGCTGGGTGCCAGAAAACAAACAGGCGTGAGCCAATTCATCTATAAATATCAAATCCTTAGGGCCTACCAAGGTTGGTACGATGCCTGAATTTGCCAGATAGCCAGAGCCAAAGATGATGCAGTCTTCGGCTTGTTTGAGCTTTGCTAAGCGCTGCTCCAGTTGGCGAAACAGGGGATGATTGCCCGTCACAAGCCGCGAAGCACCCGAGCCCACACCGTAACGCGCGGTCGCGTCTTGGGCTGCTTGGATCACTTCTGGATGGTAGGAGAGGTTCAAATAATCGTTGCAGCAAAAAGAAATAAGAGTTTTCCCATCTCGCCCTGCCAAGGCGGGGCCCAGCCGATCGGTATCCACAAACCGGCGTCGAAGGCTTTTAGCCTCTAGGTCATCTAATTTCTGCTGCGCAAAGCTGTTGAGCGTTTCACGTGCCATATCTTCGGCTCCTCTTAACCAGTCCGCTGCAATTGGCGCCAAAATGGCGGAGAGGGAGAGGTGAGTCAATTCTATTGTGGGCTTATCTCCGGTCCTTTGGATTCTCACGCCAGGGGCGCCGTCGAATACCAGCCCGCCGTAACGTCAATACCAAAAACCTCGGAGTTCTGGGAAATTTTAACACTTTTCGCCCTCTCAGCGCCGCAATAAAACCGCCGCGGGCTCGGTTTGAGTGCTTGCAATGGGCCACACACCCCCTATGCTCAGCCGATTGAAACAGACCGGCACAAGGGGAATTGGCAAGATCGCCTTTTCCCATTTTTGAAGACCTATCGGCGCATCGCTTTTAAAGCTTAAGACGCCCGGAGGAGCAGACATGAATATCCAGACCCTCGTGACAGAAGCCACCAAATTGGTCAATGAAGACGACGCAGGCAAAGATCAGCCGCGCCATGATTGGGACCGGGAGCAAATTCAAGCGCTGTTTGATTTGCCGTTCAATGATCTGCTGTTTCAAGCGCAAACAGTTCACCGTCAATGGTTCAATCCGAACCAAGTTCAAAAAAGCACTCTGCTCTCTATTAAGACCGGCGGGTGCCCTGAGGATTGTGGCTATTGCAACCAGAGTTCAAAGTTTGAAACGGGCCTGCCCGCTTCAAAATTGATGGAAGTGCGTAAAGTGATTGAGGGAGCCAAGCGTGCCAAAGCTGCTGGCGCCTCTCGCTATTGCATGGGCGCTGCCTGGCGCAACCCTAAAGCGCGCGACATGGATAAAGTGGTTGCCATGGTTGAAGGGGTCAAAGATTTGGGCATGGAAACATGCATGACCTTGGGCATGTTGTCGGAAGAACAGACCTTGAAGCTGAAGGCCGCTGGGTTGGATTATTACAATCACAACGTCGACACGTCTGAAGAATATTATAAAGAGATCATCACAACGCGGACCTACGCGGATCGTCTCAACACGATCTCTCTGGTTCAAGATGCCGGCATCAACGTGTGCTCTGGTGGTATCGTTGGCATGGGCGAAGAAGAGAGCGACCGCGTTGGTATGCTCAAAACACTTTCGACTTTGGACCCGCAGCCGCAAAGCGTTCCAATCAACATGCTGGTGCAAATTGAGAATACGCCGCTTGGCGATTCAAAGCCCATTGATCCCATCGATTTTGTGCGCACGATTGCCGTTGCGCGTATCTTGATGCCAAAATCTGTTGTGCGACTTTCTGCTGGTCGGGAAGCCATGTCAGAAGAAACACAGGCCTTGTGTTTCTTCGCGGGCGCCAACTCCATCTTCATTGGTGAAGAGTTGTTGACCACGAAGAACCCTGAGCTGGATAAAGACAATCAGATGTTTGACAAATTGGGCCTAGAGCCAATGCCAGCCCATGCGTGTCCTTCTGAAATTTGACCTCATAACGCAGAACTATTCTGCCGGTTAATTTGGAACGCGCGTCTTGCCGGACGCGCGTTTCTTTTACTTTATAACGCCCCCCTTCTAAATGGAGTGCCTCATGTCCATCCCTCCTCAAAACCCGTTGATCAAAGATGTGCCCGAGTGGCTTGCCCAAGGGGCTGAGCATGTGTGGCTGCCTTACACGCAGATGCAAACAACGCCGATGAGCATCCCGGCTGTTTCAACCAACGGGGTGCGTATCACCTTGGCGGATGGGCGTGAATTGATTGACGGCGTTTCGTCGTGGTGGACAGCGGCCCATGGATATAACCATCCCCACATTCGTGAAGCCGTTATCAAGCAACTCGAAGCCATGCCCCATATTATGCTTGGTGGGTTTTCGCACGAACCAGGCTTTCGGTTGGCTACGCGGTTGGCTGACAAATTGCCGGGCGATCTGGCTCATGTTTTCTTTTCGGAATCCGGCTCAGTCTCGGTAGAGATTGCTATGAAAATGGCGATGCAATATTGGATCAATCAAGGGGTGCGCGGCAAAACCCGGATGATGAGTTTTCGTGGCTCTTACCACGGCGATACGATGGGTGCGATGGCAGTGTGTGACCCTGAAGAGGGAATGCACTCTCTCTTTGCAGGTGCGTTGCCCGTTCAACTCCTCACAGATTTACCCATAGATGAAGAGAGCACTGCTGCCTTTGATGCTTTCTTGGGCGAGCATGCACATGAAACTGCAGCTGTCCTGACGGAGCCTTTGGTTCAAGGTGCTGCTGGCATGAAGTTCCATGCCCCTGAGACACTTAAAACAATGCGCAGGCTGTGCGACAAGCACGACGTGCTGTTTATTGTCGATGAAATTTTTACAGGCTTTGGCCGCACCGGCACCCTATGGGCCAGTGAGCAGGCCGATATCGTGCCTGACATTGTGACGCTCTCTAAAGCTTTGACTGGGGGCACGATGGCGCTTGCGGCAACCATTGCAACGCGCAAAGTGTTTGACGCCTTCTTAGGTGACAGCGGCGACAATGCTTTGATGCATGGCCCAACCTATACGGGTAATCCATTGGCCTGTGCAGCCGCCAATGCCTCGTTGGACTTGTTTGAAACTGAACCACGTATTGAGCAGGCTCAAGCGCTGGCTACTCAACTCGAAGCAGGGTTGTCCTCTGCACGCGACATTGACGGTGTTATAGATGTGCGTGTGCGCGGCGCCATTGGCGTTATTGAAGTTACCCATCTTAAAGATGTGGAATTTCTTAAACGCCGCTTTATCGAAGAAGGGGTTTGGGTGCGCCCGTTCGGCAACATCATCTACACGACCCCGCCTTTAGTTATAGGCGAAGAGGATGTTGCTAAATTGACCCACACGATGGTCCAAGTGGCGAAAGAATGGGCACTCTTATAATAAGTGTGTCACAGAGGTTAACTTTTTTTGCTCTAGGTCGCTTTAACCTGTTGCTACCTGTTGAGAAGCTAAAAGCCAATGGCTAGTCTGACCGGGCAGGAGTGATTCGCAACTATTGTGGATTTCCTGTTCGGCAATCAGAGCAAAAGCGGGAACGCTTTGAAACACCGTTATTATGCACAATCTGCATAAGCCACCCGCCTTCAGATAGGGACGCGTTTTAATGCACGTGATCGCCTTTGCCTCCCAGAAGGGGGGATCCGGTAAAACGACATTAGCCGGGCACATAGCCGTAGAAGCGGAACGCCGAGGGGCTGGTCCAGTCGTTCTTATTGACACGGACCCACAGGGTAGCCTTTCACAATGGTGGAACGCGCGGGAAGCAGAAGCTCCGCTGTTCGCTAGAGTGAGTGAGATGGGCCTGGCCCACGACTTGCAAAACCTCAAGGAGGCTGGCATCAAGCTGGTGGTGATCGATACACCTCCTGCGATTACAGCCACTATTGGGCGGGTTGTTGAGCAATCAGACTTGGTTGTGATCCCGACACGCCCCAGCCCACATGATTTACGCGCTGCAGGTGCCACTGTGCAAATCTGCGAGCGCCTAGACAAACCGCTTGTCTTCATTATCAATGCAGCAAGCCCACGGGCGCGCATCACCGCGGAGGCAGCCATCGCGCTGTCACACCATGGTGCCGTTGCTCCTACCATTATTCATCAGCGCATCGATTTCGCTTCCAGCATGATTGACGGTCGAACCGTTATGGAGCTGGGCGGGAAATCGAAGTCGCCAAAAGAAATTACAGAACTCTGGTCGTTCCTAAAGCATCGGTTAGTGGGTGAGTCTACCTCTCCCTTGCTGAGCACGGGACCGATGATGGGCGCTGCCTGAAAGATATGACGAAAAAGCCAGCTTCACTTACCTCGCAACTCCTTGTTCGCAAGGGGGACGCAACGCCAGTTGCCGTGCCAGATACGAACCAGATCGAACCGACAGCTCCTGCGGAACCCGCAGAGGCTGTCGGTGGGTCTAGTGCGTCTGGCTCTGCTGCTTCTGTAGAGCCTAAGCCGACTGAAAAGCCTCAGGCCGAGCAACCTGCCGACCCGGTTTTTGCTGCAACGCCAAATGGCATGCAACCGGCTCAAGAACCTACAGAAGAACAAGACCCTGTGCGTCCTGAACCTGAAATTGTGATGGAGCCTGCGCCGGAGAAAAAGTCTTCGAACAAAATCGCTTACATTGGTGGCTTCGTGGCCATTGTCGTGGGTGTACTTGTCGCTTTGAACTTCTTTGGCACCGACAAGTCTGGCACCAGCGTTGCGCCACTGGCCAAAACCACAGGCTCCAATGCTACGCCAACCTTTAGCGCGGCGAAAAGTGTGGACGGCGAGAGCGCTTCAGTCAAAACACTGACGCCTTATACGGATGCTGCCCGCGGTAAAGTTGAGGCCCAAATTGAACCAACAGACCCTGCCATTGATGATGCGGTGAAGGCGCTTGTTCTTCGCCCCTCCAATACGCAGATCACTGAGGTCACAAAGCCTATGACCACGGGCCCTGCAAGCTCTGTTGCACCGGTTACGTTTAATGAGGGTGAGGTTGTCAAAACCATTGCCAAAGCAACACCTGCTAAGGCGCCGGTCGCACAAGTGGCGGCTCCAATCGTTACGCCCGTAAAAACCGCAAAAATTGAAACACCCACAGCTGCACCTGTTGCCCACAAGGGACAATATTTGATCCAGCTGTTCTCGGTACGCTCTGAGAAGGATGCAAAGCGGGGATGGGCTAAAACTCAGTCCAAACACAAAACGCTTTTGTCCAATGAAGCGCTTAACCTTGAGAAGGCGGACCTTGGAGAACGCGGGATTTATTACCGTGTTCGCTTTGGCGCCTACGACACCAGCTCTGCGGCCAATTCGGTTTGCTCTGCTTTGAAAAAAGCCAAACAAGATTGCTTGGTCAAAAAGCTACGGTGACCTAACGCTAAGAATTCCAATCTCAAAACTTTCAATGCCCGGTTTCACCTCGTGAAACCGGGCATTGTTTTGTTTGGGATGTATGTGCGGGACAAGCTAAACCTTGGCTCAAGAGCGCGGCTCGCGTAAAGTCGCGCCATCGCAATTACATATGACAGGACAAATGATGGTCGATGCAGTGATCTGGGATTTTGGCGGCGTGCTCACGTCCAGCCCTTTTGAGGCTTTTAATCGGTTTGAAGCAGAGCGAAAGTTGCCACATGACTTCATCCGTCAAGTGAACTCAACCGACCCTGATACCAATGCGTGGGCTTTGTTCGAGCGCAGTGAAATTAGTGCGGCTGAGTTTGACGAGAAGTTTGCGGTGGAAGCTGATCGGCTTGGCGGAAAAGTACGCGGACAAGAAGTCATCGACCTATTGGCTGGAGACATTCGTCCCGAAATGGTTGAGGCGCTCAAACGCTGTAAGACCAAATTTAAAGTCGGGTGTATCACCAATAATGTGCCCGCTGGCAAAGGCGCTGGCATGGCGCGCAGTGAAGAAAAAGCTGCGAAGGTGAGCGAAGTCATGGCTTTGTTTGATCATGTCATTGAATCATCGAAGATTGGCATTCGCAAGCCGGATCCCAAAATCTACACAATGGCGTGTGAAGCTTTGGGAGTGGAAACATCTCAGACGGTTTATTTGGATGATTTGGGTATCAACCTGAAACCTGCCCGCGCGCTTGGTATGACGACGATCAAGGTTCTCAATGCAGCCCAAGCGCTTGATGAGCTGGAAGCTGTTGTTGGCTTCTCTCTACGCTAATTTCAATACTAGAACCCCCGCGCTGATAACGAACTGACGCGGGGGTTTTTCTTGTCTAGATTTTGAGACCTAAGCGCTTGGCAATGCCTTGTCCATAGTTTGGATCGGCTTTGCTGAAATGCCCCAGTTGGCGGCGCTGGATATCTTCGGGCACGCTGCTCATGGCGCCTGCGATCGTCTCCATGAGCCGGGTCTGTTCGTCGCTCGGCATCAAGCGAAAGAGCTGGCCTGCTTGGGTATAGTCATCATTACCTTCGCGGTGATCATAGTGAGCGGCGTCACCGTAAAGTGGGAGCGGTGGCTCAGCATAACTTTGATCTTCGGTCGGCCCCCCAAACCCATTAGGTTCATAGTTCACCGAACCGCCGCCATTCCCGTCTACACGTAATGCGCCATCACGTTGATAGGAGTTTACGGGGCATCGCGGTTGGTTGGCCGGGATCTGCATGTGGTTTGCGCCTAACCGGTAACGCTGCGCATCGGCATAAGCGAAGAGGCGGGCTTGCAAAACTTTGTCCGGAGAGAATCCAATGCCGGGCACTGTGCTGGCCGGAGAAAACGCCGCCTGTTCAATGTCAGCAAAGTAGTTCTCAGGGTTACGGTTCAGCTCAAGCTCACCGATTTCGATGAGAGGGAAATCCTTGTGCGGCCATACTTTTGTCAGATCGAAGGGATTGAACGGAGCCGCTTCAGCTTGCACTTCATTCATCACTTGGACTTTAACGGCCCACTTGGGGAAATCCCCTTCGGCAATTGCATTGTAAAGATCAGCTTGATGGGTCTCGCGGTCTTCGCCGATTTGGCGCGCACTCTCCTCGCCTGAGATGCATTTGATCCCCTGCGCCGTTTTGAAGTGAAACTTTACCCATACCCGCTCATTCTGATCATTGATGAAGGAATAAGTGTGGGAACCGTAGCCATTCATGTTGCGATACGATGCAGGCAACCCTCGATCAGAAAAGAGGATTGTCATTTGGTGCAAGGCTTCGGGCGACTGAGACCAGTAGTCCCACATCGCAGTCGGATTGCGGAGGTTGGTTTTTGGATCCCGCTTTTGGGTGTGGATGAAGTCTGGAAATTTGAGAGGGTCCCGCAGGAAAAACACTGGCGTGTTGTTGCCCACCAGGTCCCAATTGCCTTCTTGTGTATAGAACTTAAGCGCAAAACCACGCACGTCTCGCTCAGCATCGGCCGCACCGCGTTCACCAGCTACTGTGGAAAACCTCAAGAGCACATCTGTCTTCACGCCTACTTTGGACAGGAAGTTGGCGCGGGTGATGTTGGAGATATCTTTGGTCACCGTGAAAGTGCCGAAAGCACCAGAACCCTTAGCATGCACCACACGCTCGGGGAGGCGCTCCCGATTAAAGTGCGCAAGCTTTTCAAGTAGATGTACATTTTCCATGAGCAACGGGCCTCGAGGCCCTGCAGACAGAGAATTTTGATTATGCGCTACAGGACAGCCAGAGGCCGTGGTTAGGGTCGGGTTTTGTGATGACTTGGTCGGATCAGACATGATGAGCTCCCTTCATACATTAGAATAAATCTAATCTAGAGGCGGAGGATTGGCAAGTCAAGTAGTTTTGAATCATTCTAAAATACGAAAGAGGCACAAAAAAAGGCCCGCAGGCCTTTTCCCGTATATCAGCTTCAGGATTAGCCTTTTGCAGCTTTCTGCGCGCTTTCAAGGTCGCTTTGAGAAACACCGAGCTCCTTCGCGACGTGATCGATCAAGTGCTTTTCAAACTTATGAAGGGAGCCATCCGCATAGGCAACCTTCCAAAGCATTTCCATCAACGCCAGTTTCTCACTTGCGTCGAAGGCCTCATTGATTGTTTTGATGAAGATCCAGTCAGAATAATTGGCTCGCTGGGTTTTCTCAGCCAAAGCGACAAGCTCCGTCGCAGCCGCTTGGTCCAACTTAAAGTGCTCGCCAATCAAGCGAACAATAATGGCCCGCTCCTCAGGATCGAAGCTGCGGTCTAGCCGTGCGGCTTCCACCATCAATGCAGCAGCGGCCACTTCTTTGCGTGCGCCTGTCCCAGATGCCGGCTCTTTAAGGGCCTTCAAAATACTCTCAAGCATGTGAGTTCCTCCTCCTAATTGCTTTGGCTCAGTATGGCCTTTCTTAGGCCGATGTAAAACCAAAACGCCGCCCAGACATTCGTCTGAGCGGCGTTTTAGTGAGAACGTTGGATTTTCATCCGATGTTCGTTCAACCCTTAGGGCAACAGCTTAGTGAGCCATTGCTCCAGGTGCCTTAACTGGCTTGCGGCGTGGGAAAATCATTTCCAACACAACAGCAATTGCTGGCAAGGTCGTGATCGCCATAATCATGTTTGTCATAAACATGAAGGTGAGCAACAAGCCCATGTCAGCTTGGAACTTAAGCGGTGAGAAGGTCCAAGTGGACACGCCCACTGCCATCGTCAAAGCGGTAAACACAACAGCCATACCCGTTTCAAACAAAGTCTGTTTGTAAGAGTCTGAGATGTTGAGGCCTTCTGACAAGTGGAACTGAATGCGGTTGTAAATGTAGAACGCGTAGTCCACGCCCAAACCAACAGCCAACACCATCACCGGCAAGGTTGCCACGGTTAGACCGATCTCCATTTCCTTCATGAACCAATAGCCGAAGAAGGTGGCAAAGGTCAGCGGAACTGTACAAGCAATCGTTGCGCGCCAATCACGGTAGGTCAAAATAACCAACCCGATAATGGCCACATAAACCCACAGCATCATTGGCAATTCAGATTCTTCGATCTCTTGGTTCACAGCCGCTTGCACGCCCATGTTCCCCGAGGCCAATCGAATCGTCACGCCTTCCATTGGGTTCTCCTCGCGATAGGTTTCCACAGCCTCGATCGCGGCTGTAATCGTTGTCGCTTTCGAGTCTTCCAAGAACATCATCATTGGCAGTACTGAACAATTTTGGTTCAGCAAACCAGTTGACGGTGCAACCGGACCCACGGCTTGTACCAACGCGAATGAGTTACGTGGTAAAGCACGCCATTTCAAGTTGCCTTCGTTCCAACCGGAAGAGGACGCCTTGGCGGCATATGGAAGTGAAATCACCAAAGATACGCCATCCACATTTTCCATCGCCAGTGAGAACCGGTTTAGGTAGCGCATGTATGGATATTTGATACAGGCTTCAGTTGGCGTTTCAATCACAACGGTCAACAAGTTCAGACCCAAAGCAAATTTACCTGCAATCACCGTGGAATCTTCATTGTAGCGTGCTTCAGGGCGCAGCTCAGCTGAACCTGGGTGAAGCGCACCCACGTGACGGTCTTGGCTTTGGAAGACGGCAACGCCGAACAAACCAAACGAAACAACGAACGTCACAACGGCTGTCCGCGGGTTGGCAACTTTGCCAAGGAACCGCATGATTTTCATCCGGAAGTCACGTGCTTTAGCAACACGCCCGGCAAACCCTTCATCAAATTTGAAGTAACCAGCCAACAAAGGCAGCATCAACAAGTTGGTGATGATTTTAAGTGCCACGCCGATAGATGCTGCAATCGCCAATTCTTGAATCATTTGAATTGGGATCAGGATCAGTGTGCCGAAGCCCACCAAGTCAGTCAGCAAAGCCATAGAGCCTGGGATCAGCAATGCGGAGAAAGAAGTCCGCGCTGCTTCGTCAGGGGTTGCCCCGCCAGCGATTTCAGCGGTGATCAAATTGATCTGCTGCACCCCATGCGAGACCCCGATGGCAAACACCAAGAAAGGCACCAAGATGGCCAATGGATCCAAACCGTAGCCCAACCAGGACAACAGGCCGAACTGCCAAACCACGGAGGTTATGGAACAGAAGAGAGGTAAGAATGTTAGCGCCGCTGAACGTGCATAGAGATACACAGCCAAAACGGTGAGAACAAAAGCGAGGGCAAAGAATTTAATAACATCCGCAGCGCCATCGGCAATATCACCAATCAGTTTTGCAAAACCAATGATGCGAATGCGATAGCTGCCATCCTCGGTTTCATATTTGCCGCGCAGTTTGTTTTCCAACTGTGCTGCTAGATCGAAGTAATCCAGTTTCTCCTGAGTCTTTGGATTGTACTCCAAAAGCTCAGCTGTGATCATCGCCGCAGTGAAATCAGATGCGACAAGGCGGCCAACAAAGCCACCGCGCACAACATTGTTTTCAATCAGAGCTAGATCTTCTTCATCCATGCTGTCGGCGGTAACCGTACCTGGGATCACGTCATCGGCACTGATGCCTTCTTCTGTGATTTCCAAATACCGTGTGTTTGGCGTCCACAGTGATGTCACTGTGTGGCGCGCTACGCCTGGCAGAAAGAAAATATCATCTGTCAGATCTTTATATGTTGAGAAAAAGTCTTGATTCCAGATGCTTCCCTCTTTGGCTTCCATCACCACAATGATGCGGTTGGAGCCGAAGAGTTTCTCGCGATACTCTTGGAATGTTTGAATATACTCGTGCCCTGCCGGAAGCTGCTTGTCAAAGCCAGCGTCCAATTTCAAGCCGAATGCAAAATAACCCGCAAAAAGTGTAAATGCAAAAAGCCCAGCCAAAATAAGCGGACGAAGCTTGAAGACTAGGGTTTCCAATAACTTAACCATGGACCTATCCCGTTTCCTAGTTGTCTATTCAGCAGACAACCCAGTGACCTAACGCTATGCATGGTTCCACCAACATCTAGAGACATACATCTCTCGATAGCTGGCAGTTGCCATGCCTCACAAGACAAAAAGGGTGTGCTATTGGCGTGTGCAAATTAGCGTGTCGTTCAACAAACCATCCCACTGGTCAAAGCTGAACGCCCCCTCCCTATTCATCCCATCTTCTGGTGGCCAACACGTTGTGTGTCGGTTGTTATTTTATTCTTTAACCCAGCTTGGTTAATTTTTTGGTTTTCTCTAAGCTGAGTTCCACCGGAACCGACAATCCCCCATCCACTCAACAAAGCAGAGCAGAGGAAACACCGTCGTAAGTGGTCGATAGCATAGATTTTGGCCAATTGTAATGGGCATTAGAGGATTCCCATGCGTTTAAACTGAATAGGTGCCAAAATGAGAACAGAAACTTTGTGCACCCCAACGAATCGGCGCAAAGACCGGGCGCTGGACTGCCTTTGTGCTTTATCCCATGCCCGTCACGCCTTTAGAGTGACGCATGCTTATTGACTCTCAAGAACAAACCCTCTTTGACGCTCTCACCGAGCAAAACATCAACCTCCCTGCTCCCGATTGGCCTAAATTGGGCGAAGGCGTGTGGGGCTGCGTCTATGATTTAGGGGATGGCACGCTCCTCAAGACCATTCGCAAACAAGGCGGACTGGGCAGCGGCCTATCCAAGTGGGCTCGCGAACGCCATGTGCTCGAAAAGCTAAGCTCCTTGCCGGTAAAGGGCTTTGATATTCCCGAATTTCTAGGGGCCGGAGAGCTCTCGCTTGGGGCAACAGCTTGGTCAGCCCCGCTCCAAGGTTGGATCCGGATGAGCCATCTGGGCGCCAAAACCCTCCACCGCGAGCAACGTGTTCAAGGCGCGCGCCAACAATTGGGCGAGGAAATTGGGGCCTGCCTTGCGCATTTCCACTCTCTCCAGGTGCCCCACGACAGCTCCCTGCGTACCCTCAAAAACCCGCTTTTGCGCACTTTAGATGAGTTGGATATTCGCTTGGGTCGTCCAGACGAGGTTCGCCTTATTCAATCCCTACGTATTGAGATTGAACGCCAGTGCCAAGACATAGAGCCTGTTCTGACCCATGGGGATATCCATACGGAGAATATTTGCCGCCGCGACACGGGTGAATTGGGTCTTTTTGATTGGGCGGAATGTGGCATGGGACCGCGTGAAACAGACCTTAAGCATTTTGAACTCTTCCCCGACCTACGTGATGCGGTAGTTTTGGGATATCAAATTGCCTCGGGTACGAAAATCAACTGGGACCTCTATTATTTGGCCGCCACAGTGAACGCGCTGACGGGCATGGCTTTGCATGCAGGGGGCACCATTCGCGATGAACAAAGAGTGCGCGGGCTGGTGGACCATTGCGCCCGCCAAGCTGGCATCAGTTTGTGAGCCTCCCTCAAGATAAAGAGCCCAAAGAGAAAGAGGAGGCCTTTGAAGACCCTCTGGTCATCGTCGATGGTCGCCAGTCTCCTCGCGCGGCCGCCATTCAACGCGGGGTGTGCCGGCATCTGTTGAATATGGGGTATTCACCGCTGACGGAATTGCCGCTCAAAACCGGGCGCCGGGTTGATGTGGCTGGGCTGAACAAAAAGGGGGAGATTGTGATTGTGGAAATCAAATCAAACCTGGCTGACTTTCAGGCTGATCATAAATGGGAGGAATATCTTCCCTTTTGTGACCGATTTTATTTCGCCGTCGATATCGACTTTCCACAAGACGTCTTGCCCGAAAATGTGGGCCTGATCATTGCCGACCGGTACGGTGCTGAGGTGATGTGTGAAGGGGCGCTCGATAAGCTCACAGCCTCACGGCGCAAAGCAGTTACGCTTCACTTTGCCCGCGCGGCAGCTCGACGCGCCCATCGATTGATTGACCCTGACTTATAAGTAAGGTTTTTGCCTATTTAGGAGCGCGTTTGGCCAGAATACGCTGAAGGGTCCGGCGGTGCATGTTTAGGCGACGCGCGGTTTCAGACACATTGCGATCACTCAGCTCGTAGACACGCTGAATATGTTCCCAACGCACCCGGTCAGCCGACATTGGGTTTTCAGGCGGGTCCGCCTTCTCACCCGATTTTGCCA